>JAADGR010000062.1:0-1474 GCA_013152225.1 Calditrichota bacterium | reverse complement strand
AGTTCTATCCTCGCCAGATACTCGGATAGATTGCAATTCTCAAAAGACCAATTCAGGACTTTAAATGATCTAAAGCTCCACTCTCGCTAAAATTTGGGGACTGTGCAGAAAAACAATGCAGAGCACAGATCAAACAAAATGCAGCATGCAGCTTTAGTAAAGCTACATCGCGGACAGACCACCTTTACTAAAGCTCCACTCTCGCTAAAATACGGGAACTGGGCAGAAAAACAATGCAGAGCACAGATCAAACAAAGTGCAGCATGCAGCTTTAGTAAAGGTGAAGAGTATCTCCCGGTCTGTGCATCCATTCTGCTGTTAAAACATCTGCTACAAGATTCCGTCCTGAATGACAAGAATTGAACCGTTTTTCATTCCAGCAATATCATCTTTTTCACTGCCTGGTAATCCTTCATTTTAATGCGATAAAAATACATACCGGACGGCAGGCCATGGGCGTCAAAGTCGGTTTTAAAAGTTCCCGGCGCTTTGACGGCATCGACAAGCGTCATCACTTCGCGGCCGCGGACATCAAAGACTTTTAGCAAAACACGACATTTTTCTCTGACGCTGAATTCGATTGTTGTTGTCGGATTGAATGGATTGGGATAATTCTGTCCTAAATAAAACCGGACCGGAACAGATCCGATCTTTTTGTCCGGCCTGTGCACCGAGGTTCTGAGGTTGGTCATTTTTATTGAAAGCGGGGCTTGACCCGGCTGCACAACTTTTAGTATAACATAATTATCAGACTTGTACTGCCAACCCTGTTGGTTATCATCCACATCAGCAACATGATTCAGGACGGCATTATCAACGATTATTTGAGAAGGCGGTTTTTTTACTCCGGCAACAAGAACGTAACATGTGTCGCCGGGGAAAAAATTGCATTGGAATTGCAGTGTATGCTCCAGGGTGTCCAGATGTACGTTTTGAATTCGGGCGGCGCTGGTTATATGAACGGTCTTGGAATCAGTGCCGACGATGACGTTGTCCAGCTCGGGGTCGTATCCGGCAAGAAAGAGGACGTTTTTGATAATATCTTCGGGGTTAATATACACGGGCTGAGCAGCGTTCGTAAACAAATTCCACGAATCGGGATAGGTGCCGATGCGCTCTCCTTCGGTAACCTGTTGATACATGGCGCTGCGTGTAATCCCTTCCGCCACGGTGCGCCACAGGGGCTGTTCGGGATCGACTTTTGCCAGTTCGAAAAGAGCATGGGAGTAAACCAACCCATTCCATTGCACCGGAATGCCGAACCAGGAATGGGTGTAAAAAGTGGCTCCCATAACCGGAATCGTAGCAAACGGCATGGTAACAATATCAGGGTCAGCCCAAAAATAGATGAACGGCAAACCCGCGCGCGCCCAGTATCGTGCCTGTTGCAGATAGGTTTCATCTTTTGTGATTTTGTAAGCGGTGGCATAAGCACGCACTGCGTGTGCGGCGGCTAAAATGTCCGGCGTGTGCA
>JAADGR010000423.1 GCA_013152225.1 Calditrichota bacterium | reverse complement strand
TACTGGCTTGCGCCGCCGAGAAAAATTTGTCTGGCAAAAAGTCTGCGGTTTTGAAAAGAATAATTATAATCGGTGAAACTGGTGCTGACAACAATTGCCGGCGAATCCTTTTGCGGCAAAGTGGTTTTTAAAATAGCATCCCACGGATAGAGAAGAGCGGATTCATCCGGGATGAGAACCACTCGCTTTAATTGAGGTTTGTTTTTCAAATCCGAAAAAAGTTGTTGAAAGACGCTGCCGGAATCCGGTGACACTTTGTTGTTCTTTTCCAGGTTGCCGGTGATTTTTTTCAAAGCGGAGAGAAAATCATTGCCGGACACTTTTATCTCCGAGAAGTGAATTTTTGTCGGTGTGATAAACCAGGCCAACGTATTGTTTTGTAAAAAGACAAAAGTGAGCAAGCCCTCATTATTTCGCAAGAGCTTTTGCACCCGGGAATAAGAAACAGGATTGACGCGAACGAGGGATTCGAGATCGGGCACTTCATTTCTGATTTTTGTCAGCAGTTCTTCGTACTCCTGACGATAGGATTTTAATTGCTGCTTTTGCTCTTTCATTTTTTCCGGCGAGAGATCGGACCCGTTTCTTGCGCGCAAGAGACTGATCTCAAGTTCGTTAATGCTTTGCTGCAGGAATCTGGCATTGCCGAAATAAATTTTATGTCGCTCTTTGCGCAACTCGATGTTTTCGTTATCCAGTATATCCAGAAAATGTTTTGCGCGCATTTGTTCGGAAAGCAAAAGTGCTCCTGTGTAATCCCCCTTGCCGGCCAGATAAGACATGGCCCGGCGATAAGGAATTTGATGGATAGCGCGCATGTACTGTAAATCGATATGGTTCGATTGACCGGAATACGCTTCCAGGATATTAATTGCTTCGGAATAAAACTCAAAAGGCGTTTTCTGAACACCCAGACGGCGTTTTACCTTATTATCTGTTTTAACGACAAGATCACCCAGTTGTGTGTCGGCCTGCCAGAGGATGTCATTGAATCCGTTTTGCAGGGCCAGTCTGCGACTTGCCATAAGATTTTCATAACCCTTTTCAGCATCATTATAATTCGCCGCAAGAGCTCCCAGCGCAAAATGCGCCTGACATTGTTCCAGGTACAACTTGTATTTTTTGCTGATGCGCAGCGCTTCTTCGATATAGACTTGTACCAAAGATGCATTTTTAATTGATTGCAGCGTTTTGCCAATGTCGGTCGCCAAAGAATTCACTTTAGTGTTGTGGAACTGTAAAAGAAGGATTTCAGCCAATTGCAAAAACAGGCGGCTGCGACTTTTTGCATAAAGTGATTCGTCCTTTTCAGTGAGTGAAAGCGCGCGATTTAATTTTTCCGCTGTAATGTTTTGCAAACGTTCAAATTCCTGCTCACTTTTTGTCGAGCCTTGATCCTCTCCCGCCAGACTGGTCATGGTTACAAATACTTTGCTCAAATTGAGGCTGTTGCTGAAAATCCCCTGCCGGATTTTTTTGTCTTCACAGATTTCAAGAGATTGTAAAAAATAATCCCATGAAGATTGATAATCGGCTTTAAGGAAATAGAGGACGGCGATGTTGTTCAAAAATGTTGCGACGGCGTTATGGTCTTTGCGCTTTTTAAAGAGGGCCAATTTTTTGTTAAAATAATCTATCGCCGTAGAATATTCTTTTTCTCCTTCATACCCTTCACCCAAAATTGTAAATGTGAATGCACGTTCCTCATCCGTCGTCAACTGGCCGCCGGATGAGGCGCCCATGGAACTGAGGCTGAAAAATGGTACTGGAAAATAGAGACCCAGGAATCCGATTTTTGCGCGGTTGGCATCGTTTTTAATTTCTTTGATTTTGCCGCTGTCTAAAATGTCGAGCGCCTTTTGCGCATAAGAGATCGCGTCTTTGTATTCATCGAGAATTAAATAATTGTAAGCAATGCTTCGATAACTCCGCATCAGAAAAAGAGGCATTTTTTTCCTGTGTTCAATGTCTGCTGCCTTTTGATAATACTCGATGGCCATATCATTTTCATTTGCCGTTTCATAAAGCAGTGCCAGTCTTTTGGTGTTTAATAAAACTCTCGACTCATTTCCAAATTCATCATAAAGAGATATGGCGCGCATCAGGTAACCGGGGCCGCGGTCGAAATCACCAGTGAACAGTGCACAGTGTCCCATGCGTTCATATATGAGCGCCTCGCGCTGCTTGTCGGTAAAAGTAGAATCATATTTTAATTTGACGTGATAATATTCGTACGCTTTTTCAAAACCAAACTCACCGAGATTGTAATAATTATTTGCCAGATTGAGCGCTATATTAGCCTCAAGTCGCGGGTTTTTTTCTTCATCGTTGAGGGACATTGCTTTTGTTAATTCGTGAATTGCCCGCTCGTAATATCGCGGTGGTTTTGTCTCTTCGTAAAAAGTGAGCGTATGATAGATGGAAACAACCGGTGCCGTGATCGTTTGCAGCGCCTTTTTGAAAAAGGGCTTTGGCAGGGCACGCTGCCGGGCGAGATAGTTTTCCATCATCTCATAATTGTAGCTGATGGTCAGGTAAGCTTCAACAAGTGTATAATCATAAGAAAGCGCAATAGCAATGACACGGCTGGAATTGTGCAGCATCCGCGGATCGATGGCACCGGGATCATTTTCGAGTTCTGCTTTTTCCGTTGCCTTGTAGGAATAGGCCAATCCAAGCGCATAAATCAAAATGTTATTTTTGGAATGAAAGGGATCGAGTTTTTTGTATTCCGCGATGACATCATCAATTTTGTGCAGATAATAGGAACATTCGATGTACCCTCGATGAGCGTGAATGCTGCGCGGAACCATCCTCATCGCTTTGCGATATTGTTCTCTCGCAAGTTGATAATCATGTTGCCTTTTCAACTCATCCGCAAAAGTCAGTAATGACGAGAGATGCGCTTCCCGCGCCTTTTGCGCCAGATCCGGCCGGCTGCTTTCAAACTGTGCGACGAGATTGTCTAAAAGAGTAAAGGCCTGAAGGTTTTGCCCCATTTTGAAAAGAACGCGGGATTTCGCCATTTGAGATTCAAAAACTTCATCCGTAAGGTCGGGATAAAGTGATTTGATGACATCAAATTCTCCCAGTGCAGCACCGTAATCATCGGAAGCAAAAAGGAGCCGGGCGATGCGCATTTGTGCCGCTGCTGCAAGAAGTGGAAAGCCGGAATACCTGCCCGTGATTTCCCGATACGTTGCGATCAGGTCATCGGTACCCGTTTTGCCTTCGGTAAGCAAATCCAGAATTCGGTTTCGAGCCGGAATCATCCATTCCCTTTGTTTGGGATAATTTTTAACCACGCTTAAATAGGCATTGACCACTTCTTCGTGCGTTGCAAAATCCTTTGAAACATCTCCGATCTTGAGCTGACTTTCTGCACAAGCGCTTTTTTGATCCGGGAAATTTTTCAAAACTTTATTGTATTCGGTGAATGCCTGAGCCGGTTTGTCCGCTTTGAACAGCAAATCACCTTTGGCAATTAATGCTGCGGCAGCAGGTTCGTGTTCGTCACCATAAGAGTTGATGATTTTTTGCAATCCCTCGTCAACCAGCTTGAATTCCAGGGTCTGCGAGGATTCCTCTTTCGCTTTCAAACCCAGGAGGACCATTTCAGCATAAGCGGCCTGCTTTGGATGATCTGCAAAAGATTGCAGAATGATACTCAAAAAGTCCCTGGCCAAATCATCGTAACCCAAAAGCGCATAGCACACACCCATTTTATAAAGTGCAAGCGGAGTCATGTCCGAATTGGAGCCGTGGAAATCGATGACGCGTCTGAAGGCCAATGCGCGATCCCAAACAATTTGCTGATCTTTTTTAGTCATACTTTTCGGATTCCAGTCCAGAAACAAAGGGCCAAGAGTTTGGCGCGTCATTCGTGAGGGCAAAGGATACGTTTCTTTTGCCAGACGAACCTGTTGCTGCGGGTCGGGCAGATCGGGGATGTATCCCTGTGCGGGAAGCGACCAGATATCCAGATTTCCGCGGCGATCCGAGACAAAGTAAATTCGGTTATCGGCTCCAAACCAGGGCTGCATGACATGTTCTGCTCCGGAAGTGATTGGCATGGCATAACGGATCATGGATAAATTGAAAGAACGGCCGAGACGTCTCAGAATCGGGTCATCGGTTAGGGGAGCGTACGAAGGCTCTTCAAAAACATCGACAGACCATAAGCTCGCCCGGTCGGCGGGCGTGATAATTCCGTCGCCATTGGTGTCTTTATCATAGCGTAAAAAAACAATTTTTTTTGCATCAGGCGACCAACTGGGAAAACCGTCGATCGCTTTTCCTTTTGTGATCTGCCACATTGGAAGTTCGCGGGAGTCCCAGTATTTGGTTTCTTCCGGCGTGTATGGCTTGCGTCCGTGAAGGTTCATGATCCAGATGTCGCCATTGTTGCCCGCCTCGGCGCGGAATGAAGTGAAAGCGATGAGTTCAATATTCGGGCTCCAGCAGGGATGCGTGGCGCCACGGAATGTTAACTGCGATATTTTTCCGGTATTATCATTGTGGAACCAGATTTCTTCCCGGCCCGATCGATCCGACACCCAGGCGATTTTTTTGCCGTCAGGTGAAACCGTGGGATATCCGTCCATGCCGATGTATTTTGTCAGGCGTTCCGGTTTTCCCTTTGGAAAAAGAGTATTCTTGACTTTGCGCAAGCGCACCCGCCATATATCTCCGGCTGCATCGCTGCGCTGGGAAACAAAAATGATAGACTTGCTTTTCGGCCCCCAGGCAGGGTAATAATCATCTGCCTTGTGTTTTGTGATTTGCCGTGGCCGTCCTCCCGATGTGCTGCGAATCCAGATATCGAAATTAAGGGTTTGTCTCGAAACATAAGCGATCCATTTTCCATCCGGAGAAACGCGCGGAGATAAATCAATATCCGGGTGTGTGGTAACCTGGCGGAGATCCACCACCTGCGCCGGAGGCTTTTGGCTGCCTGTCTGGGACATTGCCGGGTGTGTCATTCCAACCAGAAGGAAAAGTGAAAGCAGTTTGAAAATTTGAAATGGTGTATTTTTCATAATATGTGCCAGTGTCATTCGGACTGAAGCAACGCTGAATTCCGGAATCTCCTAACTCGGACAAGAAATAAAAGAGAATTTAACGCAGAGCGCGCCGAGTTCGCAGAGACAAAATTAAATTAAAAAACAATAAAAATCTTTGCGCCTCTGCGTTTAGTTTTATTTCCATTTTAATGCCGGATATTATTTGTCGTCATTAAACCTGCACAAGCAGGGACTAGACGTTGGATTTTAAAAATGACAACCGATCACAGGGGGAGAAATAAACTGATATTATGAAACCGCTGAAGCGGTTAAATAATAATTTTTCTCTTGTTACACCACAATAAATTGTGGTGTTGGTTCAAGTTCGTAGCAGCACCATGATTTATCATGGTGTTTGTTGAAGGCTCAGTAGCGTCCAAAACCGTTTCAACGGTTTCCCAAATATGCTTAAACACACTGTGATTGGTTACTAAAAACAGACATCATGAACTTTTGAATTCGGCTTACAATAAATTATCAGATACTGATAAAAATGTTTTGCCATTTATTGACACAAACTCACTCGTAAACAATGATCACTTTTTTTCCACCCACGTCCCGTCGGCTTGTTGAATCATAGTGCCGGGTTCCGAGTTGTCATAATTTAGTTTCGTGAAAATTTCATAAACTTTATTCTGCCCGGCTTCGGCAGCGGATTGATTGACGGCTAAAACGCGGTCATAGATAATTTTCCGGTCGCGATTTTCTTCTTTGACGATTTGCTGAACGATGCTTTGATATTCCAGATTGTGCTCGTATCGATCCGTGGGCAAAATTTCCAGAAATCCTTTGTTGTTTTCACCAACAACTTTGTCGCGCTTAAATTCGTCGATATCGTCCTTGTTGAATTTGCGGTCCTGTACCGCATCCAGCACTTTTTGTTTATCTGCCGAAAGCACACCGCTCTGGCCGCTGCCTAATGCTCTCGTGGATGCAGTTACCCACGTATTGTTTTCAATATTTTGAAATGCTCCGAGAACCTGATTTTCCAACGCTGTTTTTTCACCGGTTACAGTTATTTCCGGCGCCTGGATACTGCATTGCAGCAGAACAAGTGTTGAAAATAAGAATATAAAATACATTTTTTTCATGGCGTGCCTCCAAAATTATCTTGTAGTACTTGCCTGCCTGATGGCATTTTTGATGAAAAACTCAGATGGAATTCGATTGAGTTCCACACGTCCGCCGCTGAGGCGAACCGGAAAGTACCAGGGCTGTGCGAACCGGATGCTCGGGTAAAAATAACCGTTGCGAATAATAAAAGAAAAAAGTTTAGGTTTAAATCCGCGATTGATGAGAATTCTCGTTGTGCGAATTCCGGAATCAACGCCTTCGGGATCAAGCGAGCGCAACAGATTATCAGCAACTTTGGAGCCAATTTCAGTAATATAAAAATGCCCGCCAATGTTCATGCTTTTATTCGGATCCAATCCTGTGCCGAACAAGTTCGCGTTGGCATTGATGATTCCTTTCTTCTTTTCTTCCTGCACATCTTTTAAGAGCAGCGCGGAATTGATACCGGAGAAATGACCGGCTAATCTGTAACTGGCCTTTTCCAGATTTCCTCCGGCGAGGTCCAGCGAAATGCGGCCGCCGAAATCTCCACCGTAAAGTTCGCCGAAAAACGTCGGTACGTCTAAACGCCCGTTTCCGATTGCCGCTTCCATTGAAATATTTTTTACTAAATAGCCGGCAGCCTCTACTTTTTCAATTGTTAAATGTGAAAGATTTTTAAAAGTCTGATGATAATAATCCCTGTAAAGAAAATAATCGATTGATCCCTCTGACGGTGTTTCTATGGGCGGCGAATCGCTCGTTATAAGAACCATGTTCAAAAGATCGTATTTTTGAACTATTCTGAATTCGGAATTGATATTCGTAACTGTCGTTTCGTCGGGTAGAAAGAGGGTTAGGTTTTTTGTTTTTGCGGATGCATCGATATCAACAAACTGGCTGTCCATTCGGACTTTTGCCTGCACGTCATTTGTGCCCTGAAGCGCCAGGGTTTTCATGAGAGCAAATTTGTTTGGGATTTCCTGATGAAGAGAAAAATCAGCATTGATGACCGGACTTTTTTGTGCATCCTGAATAGTTGCACTCATTTTTGCTTCGGCCTTCATATCCGGCAATAACAGTTCACCATTGGTAATTGCAAAGTTGTTGAAATCCTGACTCGCTAGGTTCAATGAAAAATAATTGTTGCGGAACGGAGCCTTGCGAATGTTTGCCAGGGCAATACTGTCGATTTGTACAGAAGCAGCGACCGAAACGCCCGTGTCGGATTGTGCATGGGCATTGATATTTACACCCAGCCCTGATACTGTTAGGAACTGCGGTGGAAAACTAATATTTGTTCCATTTGTTTTTAAATGAACATCAGCAGAGTAGTTCAATGCTTTCGGAGTTATCTTTCCCGCACCGCTGGCAGTGACTGTGGTCATTCCTGAGAGTGAGAGCTCCCGGACTTTTGACTGAAATTGTTTGGGAATCCAATCAACGAGTCCTCGATGCCGGAGTTGAAGCTGGTCAAGATCAAAATCAAAAGAGAAATTTTCTTTGCCTGCTCCAAGCACTTGTGCTTTTAAATGGCCGCGTAACAAGTCATTTACTCGGATTGAAAGAGAGCGAATGGTGATATTCTGAAAGGTGGTGTCGGTCCGGCAATCCAGTTTTGTTTCCAGGTCTATGGCCGGAAAGACGAATGTTTCTTCCTCCTGTGCTAAATACAGTGAATCCGATAAAAGATTCACTGTTGCAGAAATGGAATCCAGGGTGGCAAGAGAAAAATCCACCTCAATATTTGCGTTTGTGGATAGCGGGGATTGCGGCAAATTGTCGGTACTGATGTTTTTTACGGCAAGATGCCCCTTTCCGCGAAGGCTTTTTAAACTTTTGCTGCCGGTGAGGGCTATATTGCCGGAAATGGATGCTCCCATTGCTTTGGCGACGGAGAAAGTAACTGAAGCGGTTTTGGGAACAAACTTTTCGTTCAGTTCCGTTTTTGCGGAAAAAGCGCCGGCGCCGGTGTAAATCGGCAAAGTATCGGCAAGAGCCAGTGCGAGCGAGTCATAGCTGACATCGATTCGTGTTTGCAGGTTGTGAATTTCTGCGCCCACAACCTGGCCGCTGGCAGCAGCAGTTGCATTGAAATTGTCTAATTCGATTGCACCGTGATTAAGAGTGATGCCGAAATTTCTAAATTCCACCTCTGCATTAAAATTCAAAGCGCCTTTCAACTCCTTCATCGGCAACGGCCCATTTACGCGGGTCTTAAGCAGACGAATGGCTGCACGATCATTATGAAAAAAAACTTTTGGCAGCAAGCTGTCGGGCAAAACCAGGTGCGCGAGGCGGTAAAGTTGTCGGATGGGAATTTCACCCTTTTCCACGCGCAAATCGAGCACGGGCTGCGTCATTAAACTATCCACGC
>JAADGR010000013.1 GCA_013152225.1 Calditrichota bacterium | reverse complement strand
TTTTATCACCACAACATTGCAGGCCGCTGCGAGCACAAGGCTCGGGTTTGGTGTTAAAAAAACCATGTTCATGGCGCAGCGCCTGTACGAAGCCGGGCACATCACTTATATGAGAACGGATTCAACTCATCTGAGCAGCCAATCGATTGCCGCTGTCCGCGCTTTTATTGAGGACAATTATGGAAAGAAGTATCTGCCGGAAAAGCCCCGATTTTATGCCAGCAAAGCGGGTGCGCAGGAAGCGCACGAGGCCATTCGTCCCACAAGTGTGGAAAACACCCCCGAAAAAATGGCGGGGCTGGAACGAGACCAGGCGCGGCTTTACGATTTAATCTGGAGACAGTTTGTAGCTTGCCAGATGCCTCCGGCACTCTTTGACAGCACAACCATAGTGATTGAAGCCGGTGATTATGAATTACGCGCACGGGGCCGCGTTATGCGCTTTGACGGCTGGACGCGCGTTTTACCGGCCATCAAAAAAGGCGAACAGGATACCATTTTGCCCGAGGTGCAAGTCGGGCAAATTTTACCGCTGATTCAACTGGAGCCGACGCAGCATTTCACCAAGCCACCGGCGCGATATACTGAGGCAAGCCTGGTGAAAGAACTGGAGAAACGCGGCATCGGCCGTCCATCGACTTATGCACCCATTATTTCAACTATCCAGGACCGTGGCTATGTCAAACTTTTAAAAAGAAGATTTTATGCTGAGAAAATCGGTGAAATTGTCACCGACCGTCTGATTGAAAATTTCCAGGATTTGATGGACTATGGTTTTACAGCCGAAATGGAGGCGGAACTTGATGAAATTGCCGGGGGGAATAAAGAATGGCGCGCCGCTCTGGATGCATTTTACAAAGATTTTAAAAAAGAGGTTTCATCGGCGGAAGAAACGATGCGCCGCAATCAACCGGTTGTTATTGATGAAATAAAATGCCCTTCCTGTAGCAGGCCAATGATGGTGCGTACGGCGCGTACCGGCGTTTTCATGGCGTGTACCGGCTATGATTTGCCTGCCAAAGAGCAATGCAAAACAACCATCAATTTGATTCCCGGAGAAGAAAGCGAAGCCGTACCAGTTAACGGCAAAGACGCCGAGACGGCAGAACTCCTGGCCAAACGCCGTTGTCCGATTTGCGGCACAGCCATGGACAGCTATTTGGTTGATGAACATCGAAAGCTGCACATTTGCGGAAACAGCCCCGATTGCAGCGGGCACGAAATAGAAGAAGGAACATTCCGCATTAAAGGATATGACGGGCCGACGATCGAATGCGATAAATGCGGCGCGGAAATGGTACTGAAAACCGGGCGTTTTGGAAAATTCTTCGCTTGCACCCGATACCCGGAATGCAAAAATACTCGCAAACTCTTGCGCAACGGTCAGCCCGCACCGCCAAAGGCTGATCCAGTGCCCATGCCGGAATTAAAGTGCACAAAATCCGATGCCTATTTTCTCCTCCGCGATGGCGCAGCAGGAATTTTTCTGGCAGCGAACAACTATCCGAAATCACGGGAAACTAAAAGTCCGTTAGTGGAAGATCTTGCCCGCCATAGAGACGAACTGGACCCCAAATTCCATTACCTCGCCGATGCACCGCTCGTCGATCCGGATGGAAACAAATCGGTCATCCGCTTTAAACGAAAAGAAAAAAAACAGTATTTAATGACGGAAAAGGAAGGCAAGGCGACGGGCTGGGAAGCTTATTTTGAAAACGGAATATGGGAGTGGAAAAACAAGAAGAAAAATAAACCAAAGCGCTTAAAGTAACATGCATTATCTCACTTGCGGATAGACAATATACAAGAAGTAATTGCATTCAGTTCTTATCTTGTCTATATTTTGACACTTTAAAGCCTTGCGAAGGCTTCTCCCGGCGAAAACATCAATGAGAAACTCGTAAAAAGTCCCAAAATGTCATTACGAGTGAAGCGAAGCAATCTGGATGTCGGCTAAAGTGCAATTTTTTAAAGATCGCTTCCCCGATAATTCGGGGTAAACTCTCACTCCGCTCCTCGCGATGACATGCTTTTCGACTTTTTACGAATTACTCATCAATATATTGAACCACATTAAAGGAGATCGAAAATGCCACAATCATTTCTGTCCCGGCGCCGCTTTCTCAAAAGCCTGGGCTATGGTTCAGCCGCGTTTGCTCTTTCTTCATCTTTGTTATCATCATGTACCACAGGCAAAAAACGCCCCAACATTCTCTTTATCTTTAGCGATGATCACGGTTATCAGGCCATCAGTGCTTATGGCGGACGTTTGAAGGATATTGCACCAACGCCGAACATCGACCGGATTGCCAAAAAAGGTATGCGTTTCAACAAATGCTATGTTACTAATTCCATCTGTGCGCCATCGCGTGCAACAATCCTGACCGGAAAGCACAGTCATCTGAACGGCGTCATTGACAACCGGGTAAAGTTCGACGGCTCTCAGCAAACATTTCCCAAACTGCTGCGAAAAGTTGGCTACCAGACTGCAATCGTCGGCAAATGGCATTTAAAAACCGAACCCACGGGATTTGAATTCTGGCAAGTCCTTCCGGGACAGGGGCAATATTATAACCCGGATTTTCTCACACCCGAGGGGAAAAAACGGGAAACGGGTTACGTGACGGATATTATCGCCGATAAAACCATTGACTGGTTAGAAAACAAACGCGACAAGGAAAAGCCGTTTATTTTTATGATGCAAAACAAAGCGCCGCATCGCTCATGGTGGCCGGCCACAAGGCATTTGCATCTTTTTGATGATGTAACCATTCCCGAACCTTTCAATCTTTTCGATGATTATTCCGGCAGGGGAACGGCTGCGCACAAACAGGACATGACCATTGAAAAAACCATGAGGCTGGCGCAGGACCTCAAAGTCGATACAAAGGATAAAAACGGCGCGCAGTTGGAACGTGCCAAAAACCGCATGACCGACGAACAGCGCAAAGCCTGGGATGCGGCCTATACAACAAAAAACGAGGCTTTTCTCCAAAAGCATCTCAAGGGCAAGGAACTCGTTCGCTGGAAATACCAGCGCTATATGAAAGATTATTTGCGCTGCATTCGCGCAGTGGACGAAAATGTCGGCAGAGTTCTCGACTACCTGGACAAATCCGGGTTGGCGGAAAATACGGTTGTCATCTATTCCTCCGATCAGGGATTTTACCTGGGCGAACACGGTTGGTTCGACAAACGCTGGATGTATGAAGAATCCTATCGTACACCTTTAATTGCAAAATGGCCGGGCGTGATCAAGCCGGGGGCTGTAAACGACGATCTCGTTTCAAATCTCGATTTTGCACAAACATTTTTAGACATGGCCGGAGCACCGCAGCCGCAGGATATGCAGGGATTGAGTCTGGTTCCGGTCATGGCCGGAAAAACACCGCAGAACTGGCGCAAAAGTCTTTATTATCACTACTATGAATATCCCGCCGTTCACAGCGTTCGCCGGCACGAAGGTGTGGCAACCAGGCGATACAAACTCCTCAACTTTTACGATCTGGGCGAATGGGAACTTTATGACTTGGAAAAAGACCCCCACGAAATGCACAGCGAATATGACAATCCGCAATATGCACCGGTTGTGGCGGACTTGAAAAAAGAGTTGGCACGTTTGCGAAAATTTTATAAATTGCCACCATTGAAGCCGGACCCAAAGAGAATTTGAAAAGAACCAACCTTTCACAGATTTTTGATCATTCACAAAACAACCTAATGTGAATAGCTAATAATCGATCAATGTATCGGATATCTATAAAGCCTGTGGAGAATTTATTGATTGCACAAAAGTCCCTAACAAGTATATCTAACAGATAGCTGCTTACTTCAACAATGGAGAGCCATCATGTCAAACAAACTTTTCGCTGCCCTTCTTCTTGTAACACTCCTTTTTTCCTGTGCGCGCACGCCAAAAAGTCCGTTCTGCACAGACTGCGAAGCAACCAAATCGTATTTTAAGAATCTGTGCGATTACATTGAAAAAGAAAAACAAGACGTACCAACAATTTTCATCGGCGGGTATTACATGCGCACTTTGGTTAGCGGCTACAAAATTTTCGACGAACCCGCTTATTTAAACACAGCAGTTACTTATGCGGACAGTCTTCTCAAAAAACAATCTGATCGCGGCTATTGGGGAACCGGCTATGGAAATATTTACCTGGCGGATACGGGAAGTGCACTCGGCCTTTTCATTACTCTTTACAAATATGTGGACAAAGAACGCCAACAAAAATACTTTGACGCTATTAAGCGCTATGTCACGGCGATTGAAAACGACAGCCTGATCAATCCATCCGGTGCCATTGGTACGGGCTGGCGAGCTACAAAAGATGGTGTGATTACCGGGCCGTACAAAGATGAGTACACCATTTCTTCCGGTCTCACCGGCGCTGAAATATTCACCTGGATGTACCACAAAACCAAAGAAGATAAATATCGCCGGGTTGCCTACAACGCGTTAAAGTGGGTTCTGTCAACGATGCGTCAGGATGGTGTTATACCTTACGTTCTTGCCGGTGAGGGAAGTGTTCTGGGGGAAACCGCCGATAGCCTGAATAATTACAATCTCTGGAAAAAGTGGACTTATGACACCTCAACATACGTAGGTGAAGGAATCATTTCTTTCGACCTCTATTGCGACCAGCCTGAATGGAAGGCGGATATCCGCAAAAGAATCAAACCTCATATCGAATTTTTATTGAGAACGCAAAACGACGACGGCACGTGGGCGGTCCCAGGCAGTGAAGATCAAAAGCGAAGTCCCGGTGTGGTTAACTTTTTAATCTGGTATTATGAGAATGTAAATAAAGACGCGCGCATCGTAAAGGCTGTGCAGAAATTCGATCAATTCCTGTTGGTGCCGGAAAATGCCAAAGCCTTTGGCATGCTCAATTCGGGTGGCGATCCGACGATCTGGAGCAATGACGTCATCACCTCCATCACCGGCCGGGCGATCGGGGACATTTTGGTGCCGGAATTGGATGCAAAATGGTAGAAAAGTCGCTTTACTTTTAAACCGACAAAACACTTTATTATCCACTGGAACATTGCATCACTTTCTATCGAGGCTGTTAAATTGAAAGCTAGGGTAATTAATATTATTTTGACCATCATAATCATTTCGATCATTATAATTCAGTTCATACAGGTGGAATTAAAAAACCCCCCGGCAATGTCCGATTTTGCGGGACCGGAAAATATCAAAGCCATTCTACAACGCTCATGTTATAACTGCCACTCGAATCTCACACACTGGCCATGGTACAGTCAAATCGCGCCCATATCCTGGATAATCTCCCATGATGTGCAGCAAGGGCGCGAACACTTAAATTTCTCAAATTGGGATAGCCTGACACCAAAAGAACAGGCGCATCAAATTGAAGAAATTTGGGAAGAAATTGAAAAAGGCAGCATGCCGCTCCCAAAATATCTTTTCCTGCATCGGGCGGCCGAACTATCTGCCGCAGATAAAGAGGCGGTAAAAAACTGGGCTATCCCAACTGTTGAAGAAGAATCGTTTCATTGACAATGTCCCTAAATCCCATGGAATATGATTGTTACTTTGCGCCTGTTCGTAAAGTCGGTTTAATCGTACCATCGACTTTTGGGTCAACGAGTGAAATGAACTAAAATGTTGAAAACGGTCGATTATTTTAACAGGAGTTACAAAATGGGTATCACCATTCATTACAAAGGCGCACTAAAATCTGTCGACATGATTGCTCCTCTTTTGGAAGAACTCGTTGATATTGCCGAAACAATGGAATGGGATTACACAACTTTAGATGAAGATTTTGGGCAACCAAATACTGCCGAACTTGTACACGATGAAAACGGCGCAGAGATAATTGGAAATTTGCCGCTAAAAGGGATATCTCTTTCCATTCACAAAAAATGCGAAAGCCTGCAGTTTTTCTTCGATAAAAACGGCATTCTGCGCGATCCGATTCAAATGGCTTTTTCACAAGGGCATGAGGAGGCGTCCTCCTTTTTATTTGTGAAAACACAATTCGCACCTCCGGATGCCCATATTACCATCATCAAATTACTAAAGTATCTCTCGAAGAAATATTTCACCGAATTTGAGGTTTACGATGAAGGCAACTATTGGGAAACAGAAGATGAAAATGTTCTCAGCGAAAAACTCGATTTTCTGACGAAAAAGATAGATCAGGTTGTGGAAATACTCAAAAATGTCGGGGATGAACTGCGGGATGCCGATACACCGGAATCCCTGGCAGACAAGATTGAAAAACTGCTATTAAAAAAATTGAATTCAAAATAATTCAAGAGGATTTCATGTCTTATCAATTAAAAATCGTCCTGCTTTTGGGGTTGCTTTTTTCAACTTTTGCCTTTGCGGGAAACAATGACAATGACTCTTGGCAGCAAGCCGATAAAAACGGCGAACTGGCTCGAAAGACATTTCTTCACTGTCGCGATTTTGTGCGCGGCTGGCTGGCAAATGCCGACCCGCAAACCGGACTTATCCCCCGCAACCTGACCCGTGATTTCTACTGGAACGCCAAAGATGCGGCTGCAGACAACTATCCTTTCATGGTGCTCACGTCCGCTGTCCTGGATCGTCCACTTTTCGACGGCCGAATGCTGACAATGCTGAAAACGGAAAAACGGCTTACGTCCCGGGTTGGCCCTTTGCCCGATGATTTTTGTTTCGCAACGCAAACTTTTTGCAATGACCAAATCGATATGAGAAAAATCATTTTTGGCGCTTCGGAATATATGAAAGACGGCCTGCTGCCGTTGACGGAATGGCTGGGTCCCAGTCCCTGGCGTGACCGGATGATTGAACTGATGAACGGCATACTGGATCATGCAGAAATTGAAACGCAGGTTGGTGTCTTGCCCGCCATTGATCACGAGGTCGGTGGTGAAATGATGCAAACCCTCTCCCGGCTGTATTGGCTAACCAAAAATGAACGATACCGCAGCTTTGCTTTTCGCTATGCGGATTATTTTCTTTTTCACGCTCTGCCGACACAGCAGCCGAGACTGAGTCTGGATGATCATGGCTGTGAAGTGATCGGCGGGCTTTCAGAGGTCTATTTCCTCGCCGCCGAAACCGATCAAAAGCGCCACAAGAAATATAAAAAGCCGATGTACCAAATGCTCGATCGCATTCTGGAAATCGGGCGAAATAAAAACGGTCTTTTTTACATGACCATCGATCCCGTTAACGGCAAAGTTCTGAAAGACGAACTGACGGACAACTGGGGTTACGATTATGACGCCTTTTTAACGGTAGCGCAGGTGGACAATTATCAACCCTATCGCGACGCTGTGCGTTTTGTTTTGCAGCATGTGAAAAACGAAACCGGTTATCCCTGGGAAGGCGACGGCGCAGACGGCTATGCGGACTCGATCGAGAGTGGGCTGAATTTGCTCAATCGCGTTCCGGTTGAATCCGGATTTCAGTGGGTGGAGCACGAGATACAGCATCTGCTCGCTAAGCAGCAGGACGACGGTGTAATCGAGGGCTGGCATGGCGACGGCAATTATACCCGCACCGCGATAATGTACGCCTTGTGGAAAACGCAGGGTTGCCGCATCGAGCCGTGGCGCGCGGATGTCTCTTTTGGCGCTGTACAAAAGGGTGATGAACTATGGGTCAGCATCCATTCCCGCTGGCCGTGGAAAGGCAAACTGATTTTCGACACGCCCAGACACAGCGAATATTTTCACATACCGATTGACTATGCGCGGCTGAACCAGTTTCCCGAGTGGTTTACGGTGAAAAAGAAAGCGAGCTACGAAATGACAACCATAACGGACGCTCAGGAATCGCCGAAAACAGTTTCGGGTTATGATTTGCTTAAAGGATATCCCGTGGAAACGACAGGAGATGCTGTCAGGCCAAAGGGAGAAAAATCGGTGAGAATGAAAATTCGAATGAAAATATAAAATTTGAATATCAGGAGTAAATATATTTCTAAAATTGGACCAGAGAATATTACACATTATTATTGACATAGAAGTTAAATCATATCTAATTTTAAAAAAGGAGCACGTCATGTCAACATCTTTTAAGAACATCAAATACCTTGCACTCACTGCACTGCTTTTAGCAGTTTTTTCAGGCGTGAAAGCTGAAACAAATGTTGAACCGTTTCTGGGCCGCTGGGCGCTCTTTTTACCCGGAGGTGCCGGCTGGCTGGATGTCCGCCAGGAAAGCGGCTATCTCGATGCCGACATTTTGTGGTATGGCGGCAGTGTCGTACCGGTTGACAATGTATTTTTAAACGGAGACAAACTGATAGTTACCCGGGACAGAAAAGTTGTTCGCAAAAAAGATGCAAAAGGTAACGCCACCCGAACGCAAATTATGACAACCCGGCTTGTGTTTTCTCTTTACGGTGATCTGCTGGTCGGAACAAAGTGCCAGCCCAATAAAAACGGCATAGGCGTTGGCATTACAAAATTTACCGGAAAAAAAATACCACCCGTCCCTCCTGCTCCGGATTTATCAAAATTGAAATA
>JAADGR010000212.1 GCA_013152225.1 Calditrichota bacterium | reverse complement strand
GCTTTCAGTTGCACATTTATTGTATTGATGACACCATCTGCACCATTTGGGTCAGCATCACTGAAGTGCAAAACACCAGTTGCGCTATCAGCCTCATTCACCGTTGGGCTTGTAAAAGGCGATGTATTTCCTCCGGTATAGCCCACATATCTTAGAATTGTTGGATCCCATGTTAATGTGCCGGTGTAACTTCCCAACTTTTCAGTAGATTGGGTCATATCCACATTAACAGCAAACAGCAACTGAGATCTGCTCATTGATGTTTGGAGTCGAGTTGTCGGGAACTGCTTCAGCAGTAATAGCCTGCGCTTGCGCAGCAACACTTCCTCCGAAAAGAATGCCCAGGAAAAGCATCATAATCAAAAGCAGCGAATAATTTGAAGAATAGTTAAAAATTTTCATATTTCCCTCCATAGAAGTGCCATAGATGAGCTAGTAATTCCGTTATTGATTATTTGTTTTTCATAGTAATTTGATTCAATTGTTTGGACCCCTGATTTGAGGATATCTACAGCGGAGGAATAGAAATCGGATAGACAGATGGAGTGATCGGCTTGGAAATAAATACCGGCTAAAAACAATAGTTGAGACGCTCACGCTTGTAGTCCTGGTCTGAAGTGGCCTTCAACATGAAATTTAGGCAGGCTCTTTCATTATTCAAAAAAGAACCATTTCAAAAATAATTATTTAAAGATAACAATAATATTGTCGGATGTAGTGACATACCTCTCTTTTTGCGGAAATTTTTTTTCACATTTTCCCTGTATTCTAAGTTGTTTTAATTTATCAATAATTTTATTAACTTCCAACAATTATTGCACTATTCACAAAAATAAAAGTCCTGATATGATAAAAAATACTGAAATCATGGCACCGGCAGGTTCCTGGGAATCTCTAAACGCAGCAATCAAAGCCGGGGCAGATTCGGTTTATTTCGGCGTTGACAAACTAAATATGCGGGCACGAGCGGCAAAGCCTTTTTATATTTCCGATCTGAAAAAAATCTCCGGAATTTGCAAACAGAATGGCGTTGGAAGCTACCTTGCTTTGAATACGATCATTTACGACGATGAAACGGATTTAATGCGCACTATTTGCGATGCCGCCCGGGAAGCTAATGTTTCCGCCATTATTGCCACGGATATTTCGACTATTTTTTATGCCCGCCAAATCGGACTTTCGGTACATATTTCCACGCAAGCGAATATTTCCAATCTGGAATCCGTACGTTTTTATTCTCAATTTGCCGACGTCCTGGTTTTAGCCCGCGAATTGACGTTGCCGCAAATTGCACACATTTGCAAGGAAATAAAGGAACAGGACATCCACGGGCCTGGTGGGAAATTGATACAAATTGAACTTTTTGTGCACGGTGCACTCTGTGTTTCCATTGCCGGGAAATGTTATATGAGTTTAGCGCTGACGAATCATTCTGCCAATCGCGGCGATTGTTTGCAAAATTGCCGCCGGAGCTATCGTGTTATTGATGAGACTACAGGAAGTGAATTGAAAATCGATAATCGTTACGTCATGTCCCCAAAGGATTTGTGCACAATCGACTTTTTGGATCAACTCCTTGAAGCTGGCCCGACAGTACTTAAAATCGAAGGACGCGGTCGCTCCGCAGATTATGTATTCAAAGTAACCCAAGCATATCGAAAAGCAATCGACAGTTACCTGCAGGGAGACTTTACCAGGGAAAAAAGCCAAGATTGGAAAAAGGATTTACAAAGTGTCTTTAATCGCGGATTTTGGGAAGGTGGCTATTATCTTGGGAAAAAGCTGGGAGAATGGAGCGGTACTTATGGCTCGCGTGCCACGAAACAAAAAAAATATGTCGGTTTTGTAAAGAACTATTTTGCCCGCCCAAAAATTGTACAAATTATAATTGAAAATGAACCGCTCCAAATTGGCGATCAAATCATGGCAACCGGGCCAACAACCGGCTATGCTGAAACAGACGTTAAAAGTATTTATATTAATGAAAAGTCTGCAAAAGGTGCAACCAAAGGCGATGATGTAACAATTCCATTTCCTGAGAAATTACGTAGGAATGATAAAATATACATTATCCGGGATCGGATGCACTGGCAAAAATAACAAGCAGCAGATAAAATTCTATCAATCCCTACTCAACCTATATTGAGCAGTTCTTTTGCATTCTTAATTTGCTTCCTTACAGATGCAGGCCCTGTACCGCCATACAAATTTCTCCTTTCCAGCGATTTTACAGGGTCAAAAAGTTCGTACAAATCGGCCTCAAACAATCCCGAATTCAATTGATAGTCATCGAGAGACAATTCAGTTAAAGAAACTTTGCGTGCTTCAGCCATCGCAACAATTTTTCCGACAATAGCATGTGATTTTCGAAACGGTATCCCTTTCCGCACTAAATAGTCCGCAAGGTCCGTTGCATAAAGCGCCGGATCAAGAGAAGCAAGCATCCTCTCATCGTTAATCCTGATAGTTTTAACAACTCCCGTAGTAATCCGTACGGATTGCAAAGTCTGTTCAACAGAATCAAATAAAGGTTCTTTGTCCTCCTGCAAATCCCGAACATAAGCCGTAGGGATTCCCTTCATCAGTGTCAGTCCGGCCACGTGATTGCCGATAACCCGTGCCGTCTTACCGCGCAAAAGCTCCAGTGAATCCGGATTTTTCTTTTGCGGCATCATGCTGCTTCCGGTAGCATAAAGCTCGTCAATTTCAAGATAGCGAAAAGGCTCGGATGACCAAATGATAAAATCTTCCGCCAGGCGGCTCAGGTGCAGCATCACCTGTGCGCAGACATGATGGACATCGTTGACGAAATCACGGTCAGCCGTTGCGTCATAGCTGTTTTCCAAAGGCGCATCAAATCCGAGCCGTTTCGCCAAATCATGTCTGTCGATCGCAAAAGCAGCGCCGGCAATGGCGCCGCTGCCAAGCGGACATTTATTCAAACGAGAAACTGTTTGCTCATGCCGTTTTCTGTCACGCTGCATCTGATAAAAAAAGGACAACAGATAATGTGCCAGAGAAATGGGCTGAGCCTGGCGCAGATGTGTTTGTCCGGGCAGCACAGTCGTGACATTTTTCTCAGCCAAATCGAGAAAAGCGGATTGCAAATCCAAAAGTGCCTGTTCGAACTCGGCGCCTTTTTCCCGAAGGTAAATTCGCAAATCCGTTACAACCTGATCATTACGGCTGCGGCCGGTATGTATTTTGGCGCCAACATCCCCAAGCCGTTCCGTGAGCCATCGCTCATTGGCAGAGTGAATGTCTTCATCTGACTTTGCAAATGATAGTTTTCCGGCGTGGTAATCCACCTGGATTTGCCGCAATGTCGTAGCTACCCTCTCGGCCTCTTCATGCGTATAAACGCCGATTTCCGCAAGAGACAATGCCCATTCCTTGTTCACACGAATATCCGCGTCAAATAATTTTTTATCAAAATGTATAGAGGAACTGAACTTTTCCATTTCCTCATCAGCCTGCTTGGAAAAACGGCCGCTCCATATTTTGGATTGCGATTTCAAATTTTATCTAGTCCCGTTTAAATTTACTATAATCCGGTTCGGAATATCCCGGTTTTCTTCCCCAGTCCATTTCCACCAAAGCCCGCACCTTAATAGGCAAACCGAACAAATTTATGAATCCCTTTGCATCTATTTGATCATAAACATCTTCCTCACCAAACGTCGCAAGTTCCTCACGATAAAGCGAATAAGGAGATTTTCGCCCTACGATAATGCAATTGCCTTTATAAAGTTTCAGGCGCACCGTACCGGTCACATGTTTTTGGGTCGACTCGACGAATGCATCCAAAGCTTCGCGCAAAGGTGTAAACCAAGCGCCATTATAAACCAATTCTGCATATTTCGGAGCCAACATTTCTTTAAAGTGCAAAATATCGCGATCGAGAACGAGCGTTTCCAGTTCACGATGGGCAGCATAAAGAAGAGTCCCACCCGGCGTTTCGTAAACACCCCGGGATTTCATACCTACCAAACGATTTTCAACTATATCAGCCCGACCAACGGCGTTTTCACCCGCAACCCGGTTTAGCACTTGTAGCAATTGCACAGCCTTCATTCTTTCTCCATTGACGGCAATCGGCACACCTTTTTCAAAACCAATTTCAACAATTGTCGGTTTATCCGGAGCTTCTTCAGGAGATTTTGTCAAAACAAACATCTCGCTTTTGGGAGCATTCCAGGGATCTTCGAGGTCACCACCTTCGTGGCTGATGTGCCAAATATTGCGGTCATTGCTGTAAATTTTTTCTTTGGTCGCAGTGATGGGAATATTTTTTTCCTGCGCATAGGCAATAGCATCCTCGCGGGAACGAATATCCCACTCCCTCCACGGGGCTATCACTTTCAGCTTGGGATTAAAAGCTTTGAAAGTCAATTCAAAACGCACCTGGTCATTTCCTTTTCCAGTGCAGCCGTGGGCAACAGCATCAGCACCTTCAATTTCAGCAATTTCCACCTGTCTTTTTGCAATTAAAGGACGAGCAAACGAAGTTCCCAAAAGGTATTGACCTTCATAAATAGCTCCGGCTTTTAATGTCGGCCAGATGTATTCTTTTACAAATTCTTTTTGCAAATTTTCAACATAGCACTTTGACGCGCCGGTGGCAATCGCTTTTTCTTCAAGACCTGAAAGTTCTTCTCCCTGACCAAGATCTGCGGCAAAAGCAATGACTGTACAATTGTAATTTTCTTTTAACCAGGGAATAATAATTGAAGTATCTAGTCCACCGGAATACGCCAGCACAACTTTATTTATTTTTTGACCCATCATTCTTTCCTTTCAATTGAAATATCTGTGTAAAAGTTTTTTAGCATTTGTTTCAGTGATCCTTTTAAAAGCCTCACTACTTATTTCTGCATTTTTTATAAAATCAACAATCGGCAATGGCTGACGCGGATAAAGATAATCCGTGGCAAATAAAAGCTTGTGGCTGAATTTCTCCAGAAATTTATAGCTGAAATCAATATCGCGTGTCAAAGCATTGTAACCTGAATTTGCCGAGAGATCAGCGTAAACGTTCGGGTATTTATCCAGCAAATACTCTACCCTCCCTCCCGGCACTACGCTGCCGGTCGGATAGCCCGCATAGCCCGTTTCAGGATAAAGAATGGAATAGTCGACTCTTTTGCTGATCTCTCCCCACCAACACATGGCATGGGCAATAAAATTTAGTTTGGGAAACTCGTCGACCAGTTGTTCAAACCTTGGTAATCCCGGCTCATCAATGTTTATGTAGGAATCAAAATGTAAAACGACAGGTAGCTTCATTTCCTCGCAGATTGCATATATTTGTTTCATTCGCGGATCACCCATCTGCAATCCTGTAAGCACTTCACCAAATCCCACACAGCCGCGGGCAACATATTCTTCTATGATCGGTCGGGGATCAAAATTCCCGGGCGAATTTCTCCTCGGATCAATATTACAAAATGGAATGAGCCGATCAGCGTGCCGCCGAGTAGCGCGCAACACTTCATCCGTTGTGACATAATATTCCGTTTCCTCAGGATTTTCAATCGGCATAACCACAGCTTGTTCAATGCCGAGTCTATCCATTCGTTTTAAAAGCGTAGAAACCTTTAATGGCGGATATTTGTGCACAAGACGCCCAAAGTGGGTGTGAAAATCTATCACCTGTTTTACTCCTGATAAATGTGAGGGAAGAACTTTGGTAAAGATAAGCACCATTTATTTAAGGCAATAAACTTAAGAAATTTGGAGATAGAATTCAAGAGAAAAGGAAAAAAGTAAGAGTTGATTTTTTGCTTCGGATGCATTGAGAAATAAAAAAAGGGCATGACCACCTGACAATCGTCATGCCCTAAACTGGATTCCGCCAAATTCCGCACACCTGCTCACATTCACCACCACCACACACCCAACCTCAGACGTAATCCATTAGATATACATCTTGCATTACAAATCCTATGCCATAAGATGAGAAAATTTGCTTAATACTCGCAATTATTCGCATACTTAACAACCGATTTATCAGCATATTAGCAATTTCATTTGCTTCAAGCAAAAGGCAATATTATCGTTATTAAAAAACGAACCTCATTTTTGTAATTTCATTACAATAACGTAATTCATTGTATCACTATCGAACAGTAAATAAAAAAAGCCCCAATGCAATTCGGGGCTTTAAAAATGAAAAATATTTTATCTTTTAAATCAAAATCATGGCCTAAAATTTATGTTTACGGCGAATTTTCTTTCTCTGTGGTGAGATCATCCCGGCACCCTTCTTCGATGATAATTCTTTTACGCCTGTTAAAGATTCAGATTTTTCCATTACGAGTGGTTCAGTATTCACCTTAAAGTACATTTTTTTGTTCACAGGCGTGCCATTAGGTTCTTTTGCAATATTACATTTCAGAAAAGTTCGCCGATCATGAGTAATTCGCACAAGCTTCTGCGTCATAATCGAAAACTTTTCCTCTCCCCAGCCGATATAAGCGAAATATTCTGCACGAACTTTATAATAACCTGGTTTCAGTTTCAACTTGTAAGTAAAAGTATTTTCAATATTAGAAACCGCCCAGTCGGGTTGAATCAATTTATCATTTATATACAAATTGAGATGGTTTTTATAACTCGATCCGTCGTCTGCAACATTGCTGATTTTGATGACCAAATTATCTGTGATTTGTTCCGGAAGTTCCAGTTGTTTAACAGGGGTGAGTTCACGGTAGGCTTGATCGACAGTGATCTTACCGCCAGCACAGCCGGCAATAATCACTAGAGACGATATGACAAAAGCAAACAGCAGAAATTGTTTTAACTGCTTCATAATCCTGCTCCTCATTTTAAGATGGTTTATTTGCATCCAAAAATTTGTAATTCTCATATTTCTCGACTATTTTAAAGCGATATTTTTTCAGCAAGAACTGAGCAAAAGTAATTGTTTCAGAATCTTGGACGACATAATTGCCGAAATCGTTTATAGCAAAGTTCATGCGCATCTTCATTTCTTTAACCATTTTGGGGTTTTTGCTCGGATGCAGCTCGAGGCTAATGAGATTGAATTCCTTTGAATCTATAAAATAAGTGCCATTAAAAAGGCCTTCATCCGGTTTTCGAGCACGAACAGCCAAAACTTTCAAAACTTTATTGTTAATTGTTGTATCAGGCATAAAACTAAAATCGTACTTTACTCTGTTTTTCGGACTGAACGGGAAAAACCCTTTTACACTGAATTGCGCCTTGCCATTTTTCTTTGTTTTCTGTTGATCTTGTTTCACCTTTTGCGTAATGTCTTTCTCTTTCCCCTTTTCTCTCACTATCGCTTTTATTATTTTTATCGATCGAAGCGTGTCCTTTTTGGTAACCAACTTTTGTATGATTGTTTCTTTTTTAGGATGCCAATGGCTGTCCATTTCCTGAATGATCGTTGTCACTTCAACAGTATGAGGCCGCCGGTTATCAAGGGAATCGAGACGATTAGATACCCTATCGAGAAAACGCTCCATTTCAGGGGTTGCCGCCTGAAGTTGCGGAACTTGAAAGAACAAGAAAAAAGCAAAGGATGGAATCAATATCTTTTTCATAGAAAATAGTCCCGGGAAGAAAAGTTCTGGCGTCTGGAGCAAAACAGTATTAACTTGAAACGATAAACTGACGGGAATAGTTCCGAATAAAATAGCCGACAACAATTTTTAAAGATCGTGAACAAGCTCGTGCGGTATTGCTCGCATTATTCCCCACTCTTTCCACGCATCGGGAAGATTTCTTAATTCCTGTGCAATTTCACCCATTTCGCGGCGATTAATCCAGCGAAATCCGCTGATTTTCTCATTTTCGTCTTGTACTTGCGGTTTGACGCCATCGGGGGTTACATGAAAAATAAAGGACATAAAGGGATTTTTTTGGCCAAGATATTCAAACTCGTAAAGCAATAAAGCTATAAATTTATAGGAAACAAGACTGAAACCTGTTTCTTCAAAAGTTTCCCTGTGCAGCGCGTCGATGACTTTTTCATTGTAATTTATTCCGCCCGTTGGAATTCTGAAAGCTCCTGTGGGGTAATGATCTTTTGTGTGCAGAAGAACCTGGTTTTTCTCATTTTCTATCACAAGCGCCACTTCCCCCCTCCTGTCTCGTCGCTTGGTGGTGAGATCGTGCCAATACTGAAAATGTTCTTCGACCAGTTCGACAGTTGTTTTGTAAATAACAAGTTTCCCAAACTTGTCTTTTAAATCTGCAAGTTCACCATCGAGCAAAAGCGGTGAGAATAATTCGGAATTTTCAACATCTGAAACATTTAATTTTATCAGTGAACCCAAGATATTCAACCCTTATTAATCAGTTCGCCAGCGCTGCAGCCATTTTTTCACCAATCTCCGCAGGGCTTTTACAAACGATCACACCGGCTGTGGACAAGGCCGCCATTTTTTCAGCAGCGGTTCCTTTACCGCCGGCAATAATAGCACCGGCGTGTCCCATTCTTCTTCCCGGGGGCGCTGTTTGGCCGGAAATGAAACTGACAACCGGTTTCGTCATGTTTGCCTGAATGTACGCGGCAGCCTCTTCTTCTGCTGACCCGCCGATCTCACCAATCATAACCACGGCTTTTGTTTCCTCATCGGCTTGAAACAACTTTAAAGCGTCAACAAACGTAGTGCCGATAATCGGGTCACCCCCAATGCCGATACAGGTACTTTGCCCAATACTGCGAACAGTAAGCTGATGCACTGCTTCGTAAGTCAACGTACCGCTGCGAGAAATAACGCCAACGTGACCCTGTTTGTGAATAAAACCCGGCAT
>JAADGR010000132.1:2277-10846 GCA_013152225.1 Calditrichota bacterium | reverse complement strand
ACAAAATTAAGGCGCTTGGAAAACCTGTTGTCCTCGTTTTGTTGAACGGCAGTGCAGTGTCCGTCAATTGGGCGCAGAAAAATCTTCCGGCCATTGTTGAAGCGTGGTATCCCGGCCAGGCTGCCGGCCAGGCCATCGCCGATGTGCTTTTCGGCGATTATAACCCCGCCGGACGTTTGCCGGTTACGTTTTACAAATCTGTGAATCAACTGCCGGTATTTACCGATTACAATATGAAAAGCCAGACCTATCGATATTTTAAAGATGATCCACTTTATTCGTTCGGATACGGATTGAGTTACACCACGTTCGGTTACGATAATTTGCAGCTTCCCTCTGCCGTCGAATCAGGAGGGAATGTTGCTGTTTCTGTCGATGTAACCAATAGCGGGAAAACGGCAGGTGAAGAAGTGGTACAGCTCTATGTTTCCGATGAAAAAGCAAGCGTGCCTGTCCCCATTCGTTCACTTGAAGGATTTAAAAGAATATTTCTCAAACCGGGCGAAACGAAAAAAGTGCAATTTACGCTTACGCCATGGCAACTCTCTATTATTGATAAAAATTTCAAAAGGATAGTTGAGCCGGGAACATTTACCGTATCTGTCGGCGGAAAACAGCCGGAGATGAAAGGCTCGGCAGATGCAAAAACAACCGGCGTTGTCTCCCGCAGGATAAAGATTGTTGGGAAAGAGTTCTATTTGGAATGATAAAACAGGACATTTCTAACTACGAATTTCACTATGTTATGCGAATTGGTAATGAGTAGACGAGTGAAATTCGTGGTTTCTATAATGCAGCCAAGCATAAATAATGTCTGCAATATTACAACCATCCCATCTTTTTATACCACTCTGCAGTCATAAAAAATCCTTCCAGCAAATTAAACTTGGGGTGAAAGCCCAATTCTTTTTTTGCCAGTGCATTGCTGCATAGCCACGCAGGCTGTTTCATTTCCGCCACTTTATCGCGATTTAAAAGTACCGGTTTGCCGCTTATTCTGGAAATTCCTGTGCTGATAAAAGAAAGAATATCGATGGCCCGGACGGGGATGTGCAGCGTTAACGGATGTTTACCCAAAGCTTGTGCCATGATTTTGCCTACAGTTTTCCATTCATAATTTTCATCACCGGAAATATAGTACAACCGTCCGTTTGCGCGCGAAGATTCGGCAGCGAGAACAATTCCATCAACAAGATCATTGACATGTACCATACTCACCTTTTGGTCACCTTTTCCTAAAACAGGCAAAATACCGCGGTTGATGTTTTTAAACATGGCGAGCACATCGCGGTCTTTGGGACCATAAACCGAAGGAGGGCGAATGACGGTGACCGGATGATTTCTACCAAAGGTAAAGACCGCTTTCTCTGCTTCCAGTTTTGTCATTCCATAAATGGAAATTGGGTGCGGTATTGATTCTTCTGTCATGGGTTTGTTGACGTCGCTCGGTCCCCCTGCTGCCTGGCTGGAAACGAAAACAATTTTTTGTTGTGCCGAGCCGTGTTTTTTACAAGCGTCGAGTAGATTTATTGTGGCCTGATAATTTCCGACAAAGTAGCCTGTTCTGTTTTTCGCTTTTGTTGTTCCTGCCAGATGAAAGACAAGATCAACGTTGCTGACAGCGTTGACAAGCGATTCCGGGTTTGTCAGCTCTCCGTAAACCAGATCAATATCCAGGTTTTGCAGCCAGCGCAGATTGCTTGTTTTTCGAACAAGACATTTGACACGATAGTTTTCTTGCAACAGCTTTTCCACAAGTGTTGAACCAATAAACCCATTACTTCCGGTAACGAGTGCTTTCAAAGAGATATCTCCCAAAAACGAATTTGACTTAAAAACAAATTTGAACACAATAAGCAAAATACAGATTTTAAACAAGTAAAAAACATTCTTTGCCCCAATTTCCAGTTAAAGCTTGACAAAAATGAGATAAATGAATATATTTCAAAAATTTTAACGAAATGTTTTAAACCGTGCGGCAGGGGTTCCATTTCAAAGGCCGCCTTTTTTATATTCATCAGATCACTTGAATCGGGAGGAAAAATTGGTAGACCTGTTCAGTAAATGTTCCAGCGGTGTTTCGGCAAGAGCAAAACAGGCCATTGATGAAGGATGGTACCCTTATTTCAAAGCCATTGAATCGGGCGCGGATACGACCGTTTATATCGATGGTAAAGAAATGATCATGATCGGCTCAAATAACTATTTGGGTCTCACACAGGATAAGCGTGTAAAAGAAGCGATGATTGATGCCATTGATAAATTCGGTTCAAGCTGTACCGGATCAAGATTTTTGAACGGAACGCTTTCTTTGCATGAAGAATTGGAAGATCGGCTTGCTGATTTTATGCAGATGGAAGCCGTATTGATTTTCTCAACCGGTTTTCAAACAAACCAGGGGACGATTTCGACAATTGTTGGGCGCAAAGACCTTGTCGTTGGTGACGCAGAAAACCACGCCAGCATTGTCGATGGTACGCGCCTTGCTTTTGGCAAGGCATTCAAATACCGCCACAACGACATGGAGGATTTGGATAAAGTTCTGGAACTCAATAAGAATGAGGGCGGCATTCTCGTTGTCAGCGATGGTGTTTTTAGCATGGGCGGAGATATCGTTAATCTGCCGGATCTGGTGAAAATAGCGGAAAAACACGGCGCTCGGGTGATGATCGATGACGCTCATTCGGTGGGTGTTTTAGGTGCGCATGGGCGCGGCACAGCAGAGCACTTTGGTTTGGAAGATAAAGTTGATCTGGTCATGGGAACATTTAGCAAATCATTTGCTTCGCTCGGCGGTTTTATTGCCGGTTCGAAAGAAGTTATTCACCACATTAAACATAATTCACGAGCGCTCATTTTTTCTGCCAGTCCGCCACCATCCGCTGTTGCTGCAGTGATCACTACATTGGATATTTTGGTCAAGGAGCCTGAGAGAAGAGAAAAATTGTGGGCTAATTATCGCAAAATGAAAGAGGGCTTTACGCAATTGGGATTTAATACGGGTTTGTCTGAAACGCCTATTATTCCGATTATCATCGGCGATGATGACAAAACGTTTAGCTTTTGGCGCTTATTGTTTGAGAACGGTATTTTTTGTAACCCGGTCGTCAGCCCCGGCGTTCCGCCCGGCTCGGCATTGTTGCGCACGAGTTATATGGCTACGCACACGGATGAAGAACTCGACAAGGTTCTGGATATGTTTGCCAGGCTTGGAAAGAAATTTGGAATCATATAATAAAAGATCAAAGAAAAGGCTGCTTTTAAAAGCAGCCTTTTTTGATTCTACTATCAGTCGATCCAGTATAACATCCGTCCGCAATTTTCACACGTAAATATCTCATCATCCTCGCGTCCCTTCGTCCCGATTGACGTGGGCTGTCGCAAAAAACATCCTAAACAAATATCATTTTTTACAGGGACGATAGCTCTTTTTAGCTTTGATCGCAAACGTTCATAGCGAAAAAGCAATGACTTGCTTAAACGTCCCGCCAGTTCATCGCGTGCATTTTTGAGCTCGCTGCATCCGGTGATATTAAATCCCAACTTTTCAACATCATCAGCTTCTTCGATCATCAAATCAAGGTCTTGCAAGGCAACCAGCATTTCCAAATCTTTTTTAAGCATTTCTTACTCTCCGGTGATGACAGATAAAAACTCTTCAAAAGTTTCTACCTTTTTTAATTTATCTCGATTCTTTTTTATATTCAAAGTTGTGACAAGAGACCCCAGTATGGGCAGGTAAACATTATCTTCGTCGTGCGGGGGAGCAATAACCATGAAAAACAGATGAACAGGTTTTCCATCAATTGCATCAAAGTCGATTCCAGCTTCTGATTTACCAAAGGCGATAAGAACGTCTGAAGCGGCAGTGGTTCTGCCGTGCGGAATCGCAACGCCTTTGCCGATTCCTGTGCTGCCCAGGGTTTCTCTCGTATGGAGCATTTCCAAAACAATATGTCGATTACGGATATGCTTTGTTTCCAGAAATAAATTTAACAATTCCTCAATAGCATCGTTTTTCGTTGTTGCCTTTATATCAGCAATGAAAAGCGGTTCGTGAAAGTATTTTTGCAATTCGCTTCCTTGCATTTACGTTACCTCCTCAGGGCTTGTTGTGTTTTGCAGGATTTTCCTTAACGCCGGGACGACATAAAGATTTTCCAGATTGAATTTTGAAAACTCTTGTGCAAAAACCCGGATTTTTTTGTCAGCGGGAATATCTTTTTGGATAATAATTAAATTTTCATCTTCTACACGACAGAGGGCACTTTTAAAATCTCCTTTTTCGTACCGCACTTTTACACCCAAAGTTTGCGCCAGAGTTTCAAATGCCTGCAGCGCTTCGGATTCGGGCATGCCGTAAATCAGAGTATTGTTTTTTGCTTGCTGTGTTTTAGCTTTTCGACCACCCATTTAACATCCTGTGAATGTTTACGGTCACATATCAAGAGCGCATCCGGCGTGTCAACCACAATCAGATTGTCGACACCCAATATTGCAACAACCCGATCGCTCGTTTCAACGTAACTGTTTGTCACGTTTTTTAATATCGGTTTCCCCAAAACAACATTGCCGTCTTTATTTTTTGGAGCCAGCTTGAAAACTTCCTGCCAACTTCCCAAATCGCTCCAGCCGAAAGTTCCTTCCAGAACGATGACATTGCTCGCCTGCTCCATCACACCATAGTCTATAGATTCGCTGAAAATCTCTTTATAGACAACTTCGGTTACCTTGTGAAGATCAGGTTTGTTGAGGACTGATTTTATTTTCAAAAGGCTGTCGTAAAGATCGGGCATCAATTCGTCCAGTTCGCTTAAAATTGTGTCTGCGCGCCAGAGAAATGTCCCGCTGTTCCACAGAAATTCTCCGCTGGAAAAGAATTGTTGCGCCACTTCGAGGTTCGGTTTTTCGGCAAAGGCTTTTACCTTAAATGCATTGCCATTGTTTCCTTCCAAAGGTTCACCCCGTTGGATATAACCATAGCCGGTAGCCGGGTAGGTCGGCTCGATGCCGATTGTAACAAGAGCACTCGGATTTTTTCTTATGATTTTTACACCATTTTCTAAAACGTGTTGATATTCTTCTGTGTTCGTAATGAGGTGATCGGCGGGCGCAACGATCATGACAGCATCTGGTTCGTGGGCCTGAATGTGAATCGCGGAAAGGCCGATGCAAGGGGCCGTATTTTTTCCCATCGGCTCAAAGACAATGTTTTCTTTTTTGATCCACGGCAATTGTTCGTTGACCAGAGCTTGCTGATCTTTTGTAGTGACGATAAATATCCGGTCGTCGGGCAGCAAACTTTGAAACCGGCGAGCCGCTGCCTGGATCATTGTTTCGTCGCCTGTTAAATTAAGATATTGTTTGGGTAACTTTGTGCGACTTTTTGGCCAGAAACGGGTTCCTACGCCACCGGCCATTATGAGAGCGAAGGTTTTGTCCATTTAAGCCTGAATCCTTTTTAAAAACGATAAAATAAAAATTGTCACAAGTGTGAAAAAACTTTTCTCCAAAATACTACTCATTTCATATTAAAACGAGATCAAACAACTACGCTAAACTTGATTTTATAAATGACGGCTAATTTTGTCGATTAAATGACTTTTGGAAACAGCACCAATAATTTGCTCTACAACATCCCCGTCTTTAAAAAGAAGCAAAGTTGGAATGCTGCGAATGCCATATTGCATTGCTGTGTTGCGGTTATGATCTACATCGAGCTTACCAACTTTGAGCTTTCCGTGATATTCGTTGCCAATTTCTTCGACAATCGGGGCGATCATTTTGCAAGGGCCGCACCATATCGCCCAAAAATCAATCAAGACCGGCAGTTCTGATTTTAAAACTTGTTCATCAAAATTTGAATCGGTAATTTCTATTTCCTTACTCATGTAAACTCCTTTAGCAGTTATAGATTCGGCTAAATTTCAGCGCGTCAAAATATTAATAATTCAATAGAATTGCAATAGAAAACTTGTCACTCTAAAACATTGCTTTGATGTAATAAAATAACATAACAAAAGAAACGGCTAGTTTTAATCCAACGCCGATCATGTTTCCCACAAAAACACCCCATCCCGCGCGCAGTGCTTGTTTGCCTTCTTTGCCGATAATGAGTTCGCCGACGAGTGCACCGAGAAAAGCACCAAAGATCACTCCCCAGGGCGGGAAAAACAAGAGTCCGACAAACATGCCGATAATGGAACCCCAAACGCCGAGTTTGGATGCACCGTATTTTCTTGCACCTGCTGCCGGAACAACATAATCTAAAACAGTTACCAGGATTGTCAGTCCGGCCATAATGTATAAAAATTGCGGACTGAACGCATGCCAGTGTTTTGCCATGGAAATGAGAATAAGGGCCAGGAAGCTTAGCGGCGGACCGGGGACGACCGGAAGGATACATCCCACCAAACCTGTCAACGCGACAAGCAAACCGAGAATGATGAGTACAATCATGTATAGTCCTTTTTTAGAACAGCTTTTTTAAATACTCTGCCGGATCGAGCAAGTTTTTCGGCTTTTGCCCGATAAACGAATTTCCACCGAGATACTTTTGAAATTGAACCGGCCATACGCGATAAAGTTCGAAATGCAGCATACTGGAAATCTTTTTTCTTTGCAAGCTTTTTATGTATTCCGGCGAAGTATTATCAATTTTTTCAAGGTTTAAAACACGCGCAACCTTGCCGATAATTTTCCCGGCTTTGACTCTTTGTCCCTCATTTACAGAAAGGCCGTCAATTTCGGCATATTTGCAAAACAAGCCGGATTCGTTTTGCAAAACGATATAATAGGTTTCGTTCCAATAGGGCAACGTAAGCGGAGAGGTGAATACGCCCGTTTCTACAACGCGACCATTTTCTATGGCGAGTACGTCGCTATTTAGCGGTGCGTAAATATCGATGCCGCAATGATGCCTGCCCTTTCTCTCTTCCCAGAATGATCCGGCGGCACCAGCAGATGGGAGCGTTTTGCTGTAACTATTTGGAACCGGCCAAATGTGCATTCTGTCTCAGCGCCTCCAGTACTTTCATGTTGGCAACCGCATCCTCAAGCGGCGTCGGCACTTTTGTGTTGTTCAAAATTGCCTGGGCAAATAAATCACCCTGGATTGTATATTGATTGCAAATATCGAAAATGATCTCTTTTTTATCCGAGTCCGTCTGCAGCCAAATTCTGGTCGGCTTGTCGGTTGGGGCATTAAAAGGAATTTCAATTTCGATCTGCCCGGTTGTGCCGAATATGTTTACGCGCTGATAGGAAACGAGCTGCGTTGAACACGTAAAAGTCGATGTGCCTTCCTCAAAATCCATAATTCCGCAAGTCAGCCGATCCGTCTTAAAATTGGGATCGTAATCCATGATGCCAAACACGCTTGCCGGTTCGCGATCAAAAAGAAATCGGGACAGCGAAATGCTGTAACAGCCGATGTCCATCAGCCCGCCGCCGCCAATGTCGGCCTGGTTGCAAATGCTGTTGGGGTCATCCTCGAAAAAAGAGAAAAACGAATGTATCGTCCTCAGCTTGCCAATTCTTCCTTCTTGCACAAGTTTTTTTGCTTCCTGCCATTGGGGGTGATGACGGTACATAAAAGCTTCCATCACCTTCAAACGGGGATAATTTTTTAAAGCGTCCACAAGTTTTTGACCTTCGGCGGCTGTTAGTGCGATTGGCTTTTCGCACAGGACATGTTTTCCCGCTTCCAGTGCTTTGATGGACCAGGGCACGTGAAGATGATTGGGCAATGGATTGTAAATTGCGTCGATCTCCGGATCGGCCAAAAGCTCTTCGTAAGAGCCATAAGCTTTTGGAATGCCCAGTTCTTTGGCAACCTTTTCCGCCTTTTCAATCGAGCGGGAAGAAATTGCCGTGACCTGGCAAAATTTTCCACGCTGCATTGCAGGAATCACTTGCTCCCTGCCGATTGTTGCTGTGCTCAAAATACCCCAGCGAATTTTCATTTTCATATTTTATTTCCTTGAAACCGAAAACGGCGCTGCCTCGGGCGTGCTGGCCCATGATTTATTTGGGGACGGCCCCATCTTAAAAACGATCTCGCCGCCATTGGCGATGGTATCGTGCGCAATCCAGGTCTGATCAAATGTTTTGCCATTGACGATGGCGGACTGGATATAGACATTGTCAGCGGAATTGTTCTTCGCCACGATTTTAAACGTCTTGCCGTTCGGCAGGTGCAGCGTCGCCTTTGTGAACAGCGGGCTGCCGATGACGTACATGGGCTCTCCCGGACACACGGGATAGAATCCCAGAGCGCTGAACAGGTACCAAGCGGACATCTGACCGTTGTCCTCATCGCCGCACAGGCCGTCCGGGCCGGGGCCGTAGAGCGTACTGACGGCGTGGCGTATCCATTTCTGCGTTTTCCACGGCTGACCGGCATAGTCCCACAAATACAACGCATGATGCACCGGCTGGTTGCCGTGGGCGTACTGCCCCATTTTGCAGGCGACCATTTCGGTCATTTCGTGGATTTTACGGCCATAGTGGCCAAAATCAAATTTCGGTGGTACTGTGACCAGGCTATCCAGTTTGGCGCAAAAGGCCT
>JAADGR010000132.1:0-2202 GCA_013152225.1 Calditrichota bacterium | reverse complement strand
AACGGGTTGCCCCAGCGAATGGCGGAAAAGTTCGGCTCCCATGAGCCATCGGCGCGGCGGCCCCACATAAAGCCCTCGTCCGCATCCCAGACGTTTTTATAGTTCATCATTTGTTTTTGAAAAAACTGTTCATCCTTTTTCTCTCCAAGTGCTTTTGCCATTTTTGCAATGCAAAAATCGTCGTAAGCAAACTCGAGCGTGCGCGCTGTGGCTTCGCCGTATTTGTCACTGGGCACATAGCCGAGTTTTATATAATCCTCAATACCGACGCGACCGTACGCGTCGGTATTGCTCTTTTTCGTGCCGTCTTTCACCATGGCGGCATAAGCGGCCTGGACATCAAAATCGCGGATGCCCTTAAAGTAAGCGTCGGCGATGAGCGACTCGACGTGCGTGCCGATCATGCAATTTCTGTAACCTGGACTGCTCCATTTGGGAAACCAGCCGCCCTCTTTGTAGGCATTGATCCAGCCGCGCAGTATTTCCGCATCCCGTTCCGGAAAGAGAATGGTGAAAAAAGGATAGACCGCGCGAAAGGTGTCCCAAAAGCCGTTGTCGGCGACCATTTCGCCGGGATGCACCTGGCCGTCGTAGGGACTGTAATGTATCTTGTTGCCGCTGGCGTCAAATTCATAAAACATGCGCGGGAAGAGCAGGGCGCGATAAAACGCGGTATAAAAAGTTATTTTCTGTGCCTCGGTCGCGCCGTCGATTTCAATTTTGGACAACTTGCTTTCCCACGTGCTCTTGCCGGTTGCCATTGTCCTGTCAAACGGGTTGTCGCCGATTTCTTTTTGCAGATTCAGCCGCGCCTGATCAAGACTGATAAATGATGTGCCAACCTTGTAATGCACCCGCGCGCCCGATTTAAATTTTAAAAAGGCGCCTACGTGTTCGCCTTTGAGGGAGCGCATGTCCTTGTGAATTTCCTTTTCATCCCATGTCCCAAAGGCCTCAAAAGGCGAATCGAATATGACGACAAAATAGCAGGCGAAATTAGCCGGTACACCGCCGTGGTTGGAGCGGCTGACACCGGTGACCATTTTGGTTTCCGGGAAAATCTGCACGTCCGACCCTTTTTTGTGCGCGTCGATGACCAGCCAGGCGTCGCCGCTGTCCGGGTAGGAAATGCGAAATTGCGCACAGCGCGCCGTCGGCGTCACTTCCGTTTTAACGCCATAGTCGAGCAGGTCGACCGAATAGTAATAGGGTCTGGAAATTTCGCGGCCATGGGAAAATTTGGAGGCACGTTCCGTATACGACGTTTTCAGCGCACCGGTCATCGGCATAAAGGAAAAATCGCCGTAATCGCCGATCCACGGGCTCGGCTGGTGCGTCGCTTTGATGCCGTTGATTTTATCCTTTTTGTACTGGTAAATCCAGCCGTCGCCAAACTTGCCGGTGGAGGGCGTCCAGGCGGTCATGCCGAAGGGCATGGCGGCTGTTGGGTAAGTGTTGCCGTTGCTGAACTTGTACTCCGAATCCGTGCCGACCAGCGGGTTGACATAGTCTGTGTTATGCGTTTTTTGCGCTGAAGAACATGCGAAAAATAATAGAAATCCCAGAAGCATAAATTGTTTTGTCATAATTCTGTCCTTATTCTACAGTCTTTATATTACACTCGCCCACAATATTTCCGAATTTTGCCGTCACGACAACTTTGTTAAAATCGCTAATGGCGCGGATTTGTTTTGCATGTGCCGCGACCAGTAAAACGGAAATCGAGAAAAAAAGAAAAAAGAATTTTTTCACAAGAATCTCCGGGATAACGGTTTTAAAAGTTGGTTTCGGGGTTAGAATGAAACAAATGCTTGTATTTCAGGCGCTATTGATGTAAAATGTGCCGGTAGAAATTACCCTGTAAATATACATTGCTGCCGCTTTATAATCAAATTTATTTTGGGAGATACTTTGCATATCTGGGTTGACGCCGATGCTCTTCCGGGTGTTTTGAAAAAAATTTTGTTTCGCGTCTCCGAACGCGTGCAGCTTCCATTGACCTTTGTTGCTAACAAGCCGGTGAGCCTGCAGAAATCGTCTTTTATTGATCTGATCCTGGTAAAGCCCGGGTTGGATGTGGCAGACGAAGAGATCATTGCTCGCGTGGAGGGTGGCGATCTGGTCATTACTGCGGATATCCCTTTGGCCGCTGCCGTGATCGAAAAAGGCGCTGCGGCGCTGTCGTCGAGAGGCGAACTTTTC
>JAADGR010000283.1 GCA_013152225.1 Calditrichota bacterium | reverse complement strand
CCCGGATGAGGTTCCCAAGCCGCTGGTGAAAAGGGGGGAGCGAATTGTTTTAAAGGGCGTCAATTTTGAATCAGGCAGTGCCAGACTTGTACCTGAATCGTTTAAAATATTAGATCAGGTTTATGAATCCCTCTTTGCCAATCCGGAAATTGAAGTTGAAATCAGAGGATATACGGACAACACCGGCAGCGAATCTCTTAACCAAGGACTTTCTCAGGAGCGCGCCGATACTGTGCGCAAATATTTGATTGATAAGGGGATCGACAGTTATCGCATCACGGCAAAAGGATATGGCTCGCGTGATCCTATTGTTGATAACAAAACGGCAGCCGGCAGGGCAAAGAATAGAAGAATAGAATTTTACAGGAAAAAATAACGAACCGATTACAAATCATGGCGGAATGCAGAAATGTGATTCTGTGATCGGTTACAAAAATAATTTTGGGCTATCAGAGCTATGTAGGAATTTCAATCACGGAAACAAGCAAGGAAAGGTCAGCCATGCCGCCTTATGGAGACATGTTTCGCAAAGGGGAAGTGCTTCTTACATATTTTCAAGATAAGCCGGGATTTTTCGTCAGGGTGGAAAATGTCGAGCGTGATCGTAAAAAAGGGTGGTGGCGGATGACTTTTCTTATTCTTGCAATTCCCCTGCAAACTTTAACCTGGATATTGGATGATGACCAAATGCGGGGTTCGGATTTTACCATGGGCGGTCAGCCCATGCGTATTAAACGCGTGTCTGCACCGGATACAACATTTCCTCAAGTGGAAAAAGAAGATGTGCAGGAAAATTCCACCAGGGGGCGTGTCGTCTCTATGTTCGATGATGAGTAGAAATAATAATGAGTAAGAATGCATAACGTGTCTCAACAGGGAAAACGGCCTCGGGATACGTTTTAATAAAATGAAATATTTGCCGGGGGCAATCTCTTTTTTCAAGTTCGTCCTTCAATTCAAAGAGCTGTTGATACAGCACTGCCGCTTTTTCAGATTTTAACAAAATATCTTTAATTTGAACCAAATTCCGGTAAGTGGATTCATCTCTGGATTTAAAGTGTCTGATAAATTCATCCAAATGCCACAAGACAGCTGAATTGTTTTTCCTCATATCAGGATACAATCGGTAAAACAAATGCGCTGCACTGCACATTTCGCACATACAATACAAAACTTCATCGCGAATCTTGGCGGAAAGGGGTGTAAATGTAACTTTGTGAATGAGCAATTGCAGCAATTTGGTCTGTTTCATATTCACAAAAGCCTTGGCCCCATGAATGATTAATCTCGGGTTTTCAGTTGCAGTGAAAATATCGATAATTTTCTGATAAGAAGGCTCATCGCCGAGTCGGGCAAGAGCCAGCATTGTTTTTCCTTTTAACGGTATATCATCGCTATCGAGAGCATTGCGAAGAACCGGAATAGCAGATTTTATGTGCTGCTCTCCAAGCACTTCGGCGGCCCAAAACGCGGTAGTGTGTTCCCCTTCTTTAATTTCATTAAGCAATTTTTGAACCGTTTCACCTTCTATTTCAATCCGCCCCAAGGCACGGATGGCGCGCGACCGTGTAATAAAACTTGGCGAATCCAGGTAATTCGATAGTGTTTCCCGCGATAAATCGGAGCCAATTTGCCCGAGTTTGTCGATAATGCGTTCGTCCTGACCGATTGTTTTTGTGCCGTAAATTTTTTGCAGGACAAAAAGTGCACGCCAATCTCTGGGAGAAAAGAAAATGCCCAGAACATCTTTTACGCGTCGATCTGAGAGTGGCTGCAACTTGCTGTTCATGATAATTACTATTATCAGATAAATGAAAATGATTGCAAAATAGATTCTATAGACCATCAGGCCTAAGAGATCGAACGCGCGTAAAAATCTGAGCAGCCCCCCACCGAGGATTGTACCGGAAATGCCTGCCACTACACCGGAAATAATTGCCATGAGCATTGAAATGCCGACGGTTAAATCCGTCGGAACTGAACCGAGCAAATAATGCGAAAGCGCTGTGTTGATACCGGCGTTGCACGCACCGGCGAGAAGAAATATGAGCAAAAAGACCGGCCAGAAAAAATTGGCCGGAGCAGTCATCCAAAGAATGGCAATGATTAATATCCCAAAGGAGTAAATAATAATCATGGGACGAGGGCCAACCCGGTCAAGCATCAGGGTGTTCATGTAGGAAGCCAGTATGCCGCCGGTAATCTGAATAATAGAAAAAAGCAGGGCGCTATGATCAGAAATTTGAAAGCCGTTCTTTAGCGCGACCATACTAAACGGCGTCACCAGCATCAGGGCAGCGGTTGAAAGAGACCAGGATGTCAGTAGTTTTTTTATCGCAATATTATTGCTTATGAAACGAATGGACTCGAGCAGCGGCCTTTGCGCCGATAACTTGGGTTTGTCGGATTCGGGAACTTTTTTCATAAAAAGTGAAGCAACCACACCAGCAAGGCTGCCCAAAATCACAATAGCCTGAAAGACAGTAACCGTTTGATAGCGACTCGTTAGCGCAACGATGGCGACCATGGCAAATAGATAGAAAACCATGGATTGAAACCAGGTCTTGGAGATAAATTGGCCTCTGTTTTCCGCGGAGGTAATATCCCTGATAAGCGGTAGGATTGCCGTTATACCAATGCTGCGAAAAGCAAAAAATCCAAACGAAGCGATAACAAAAAGAAATAAACCGGAAACCGGATTGATATGTTTTTGCACAATTGGAACAAAAAAGAGAAAAAGAGCGGAAATATTTCGAAACACCCAGGAGCGAAAAAATGTTTTGGCCGCCCCCTGTTCGGCGATCCACTGTTTGCCTAACAGCATAAAGGGCATCGTTAAATAGAGAAAGGAAATAACGAGGCCGACGAGGAAATCATCTGCGCCTATTCGAATTGCATACAAAATAAGTACGGCATCTGCAAGAGATGCATACGAAATAGCGTTTATTTTTGAAAACCATAAATAATTTGATTGTGCTTTTTTATACATCTTTTCCGGTCACAGCAAAGTAGAGTTCAAATTCTGGTTGCAACATTACATACGTTTTTCTATGTTTGCGGGTAAAAAAAATCTATTTCGGCAGAACTATATCATTTCCCTCATTCGGCCAGCGCGAGCGCACGCTGATCGAATCGGGATAAAGATAAAAGCGTTCTGCCGGGATAAAAGGAAAGGCTTCCCCTAAACTGTATTTCCGATTCGAATCCGTATCGCGAAAAAGTTCCAGCGTATAAATCCCCGGCAGGATATTAAAAAAATGATATGCCTTCTCTTTTTCAACCCAAACCTGGTACTCTTGTCCTTTATCTGATTTTGCTTTGATGTGAAAGGCCCCCTGTGCTGTTGAATCCGCATCAGAAATAGATCCGGAAATTTCAGATAAAGTGTCGGGATTGACCGTTACGAATCGTTTTTCAAAAAGTGTGTCTTTTAATGCATTACCGGACAGATCAAAAATGGAATCCACCGGAAGAGTGATAAAATAGAGCGTTTCCCCTTTTAATCCTTTCTGCGGCTGAAAATTCAGATGGGCCTCGGTTTGCCATTTCATATTCCCTGAAATGGTATCGCCAAGAGTGTCCGCTACAACCAGGTGCCGTTCAACGGACAAGGTATTCATGGCCTCGGAGAAAACAATTTCGATGTTCGATTTCAATGGAACAAATTGTGCGCTGTCTTTTGGTATCATAAAAAGAAATTGCGGCTTGGTGGAATCAGGAACCGCGCTTCCCTGAAAAACGGCGGAACTGGAATCGGGATTTAATCCAAGTCCTGAAAGATCGAACGCTTCTTTGACAGCCACACGATATTGATTTTCCGCTGTTTGCGTTTCTGTAGTCAAATGCACGTACGCAAAGTTACGCTCATCAGGGAAACTTGCAATGATCCGCAGCGAATCCTTTTGGCTTTGAATAGAAAAATTATTAACCTGATTCAACGCTTGCGGGGACATGGGTTCGGAAAATCTCAGCAAAACATGCCGATTATCCGACGCTGCTGCGTCCTCTAATTCCGGCCGGGTCGTGTCGCGCAGGGCAATGACAAAATTCACCTCGGAGACAATCGGTGAAGCCTCGCTCAGGGAAACATCTTTTGATGTCACGCCGAGAAAATCGTATTCAACATCGTAAAGATTATTTCCATCGCGGTCGAGAACAGCGAACAAGCGGTAGGTGCTGTTTGCAAGATGGGAAAGGCTGAAACGGCCATCCTCTCCGGCCTGGGTAACGTAAATCGGCGGCAGTTGGGAAGGGTCCGGCTGCGGCATTTCAGCCAGATCATACGCCCATACCTGCGTTCCCCCGACTTGTCCATCGCCGAAAACCATACCTTTAATTTTTCCCATGTCCAGTTCAGCGCCGGTTGAAAAAGCCAGTGAAAACGATTCCTTCATGGCGTTGTTTCGCATGTCCTTTGTTCCCGCTCCTATGGTGATGACATAGGTGCGGTTTTTTAAAAGACTGTCGGCAAATTCGATACGCAGCCTTTTTCCGCGCCATTTATATTTTACGTTTTCACCGGCAAAAGGTGTAATGAAAAGAGATCTCTCGCAGGAACGTCTTTCTACCGCTTCACTGAAATAGATTTCAACTCGGGTGTCCTGAGGGACGTTGGTACTGTTATTTGCAGGATTCGTTCTGATGATGGATGGCGGTTTCCTGTCGACCGGGCCGCCTGGCGGAAAGCCCTGCTTGGCGCAGGAAAAAAGTAAAATAAAAACGACCGTGAACTGCAAAATCGTTTTCATTCCAAAGTTTATTTTAAATTTTTTTACGGTTTCAGGTTTCATAATACAGTAAAATTAGAGATAACAAGATCAAATTACAAGGTATTTTTATCCGTTGGAAACAAAAAAAAGGCCGGAACCAAATCTTGATTCCGGCCAATCATTGCATATTTTGATTTTCTTTATTACATGGTAGCCGAATATGAATTCAATGCTTTCATATAATTTGCTCTTTCGAAAGCTGCCGGTTCTTTGACAGCCTTCTGGCTCATGCTGCCCTTGAGCATGTCGAGCGATTCATATTCCTTTTCTTCCAGCCATTTTTCCATGTCGGACAAAACCTGTGCAAGGTAGCCGGGGCCGTTCAGCAATAAAGCAGCACACATTTGCGTCACATCTGCTCCTGCCGCCACAAGTTTCAAGGCGTCTATTGCCGTATGCACGCCGGTTGTGCCGGCCATGCTTGCCTGGAGTTTGCCGTATAAAATGGCGATCCAACGCAGTGGTAGGCGCAGATCGTTCGAATTGCTCAAGACGACGCCCGGTTTCACCTCAAGTTCATTGAGGTCAAGATCGGGCTGATAGAACCTGTTGAACATAACCAGGGCATCTGCGCCGGCTTCGTCCAGTTCTTTCGCCATTTTTGCCATTGAACTAAAATACGGGCTCAGCTTCATAGCCACCGGAATACTGATGTTTGATTTGACGGCTTTTAAAATAACTTTATAAAGATTTTCAATTTGCCGACTTTCCTGGTTGATGTCCGTTGGAACAAGATAGACATTGAGTTCCAAAGCATCTGCGCCGGCTTGTTCGATTTTTTGGGCATAGTCGATCCAACCGCCCGTTGAAATACCATTCAGGCTGCCGATAACAGGGATTTGAGTTGCTTCCTTCACTTTGCGAATATGATCGAGGTACTCCTCGGGTCCAAGATTAAACTCTTCAGGTTCCGGAAAATAGCTCAAAGCCTCTGCATAACTTTCTGTCCCATGTGTAAGAAAATGATCCAATTCAGCAGCCTCAAAAGATATTTGTTCTTCAAACAAAGAATAAACCACAATTGCCGCTGCACCAGCATCTTCTAATTTTTTAACTGTATCTATATCTTTCGAAAGTGGCGATGCTGAAGGGACCAACGGATTTTTCAATTTCAAGCCCATGTAGGTTGTTGTCAAATCCATTTTAACCCTTTCCTTTCATTTAAAAGTAAAACCTTGCAGCAGAAATAGAAGTTCTTGCTGCAAGATTATCAGTTCCCTTTTATTATTCTTCACCCTCTTTGCTTTCACTATAATTAAAGGCCGCCCATTCCTCGTAAAGATGCCATCTTGATCTGACATCCTGATGGGCCAGATTAAGGAGTTCTTTGGCGCGCTCAGGCTGGCTCTTTGCAAGCATTTTGAAGCGCGTTTCCTTGTAGGCGTAATCTTCATAACTAATAGATGGCGGCTTGGAATCCAGTTTAAGTGGATTCTTGCCTTCTTTCACCAGATCGGGATTGAAGCGGAACAACGAATGATGGCCGCTTTCCACTGCCGCCTTTTGCTGATCCATGCCTTTGGCCATGTTAATGCCGTGAGCAATACAATGAGAATATGCTATGATAATACTCGGACCATCGTATGCATCGGCTTCGAGAAATGCGCGAACAGTTTGCAAATCGTTGTATCCCATTGCAATTTTGGCCACATAAATATTGCCATAAGTCATAAAAATCATACCCATGTCTTTTTTAGGCAGAGGTTTTCCCGCAGCAGCAAATTTTGCCACAGCGCCGATCGGTGTTGCTTTGGACATCTGTCCGCCGGTATTGGAATAAACTTCTGTGTCCAGAACCAAAAGATTCACATTTCGGCCGGAAGCGAGGACGTGATCGAGACCGCCATAGCCAATATCGTAGGCCCAGCCGTCTCCACCGACGATCCACACACTCTTTTTAACAAGCTTGTCGGCCAAAGACAAGAGATGCTTTGCTTCGGGAGATTGAATCGACTTGATTTTTTCCTTCAAAATTTCCACACGCTCTCTTTGTTCAAAGATGCCTGTTTCATCGGATTGATCGGCATTCAAAAGACCGGAAACAAGTTCATCACCGAGTTGTGATGAAAAAGTTTTGACTAATTCCCGGGCGAATTCCATTTGCTTATCCAGGGTCAATCTAAAGCCCAATCCGAATTCCGCATTGTCTTCAAAGAGGGAATTTGACCAGGCCGGGCCGCGTCCATCATTGTTAATCGTGTAAGGCAACGTCGGCAGGTTTCCTCCATAAATTGAAGAGCAGCCGGTGGCGTTGGCAATAACCGTACGATCACCAAACAATTGGGTAAGCAATTTTACATAAGGCGTCTCGCCGCAGCCGGCACATGCGCCGGAGAATTCAAACAACGGCTCGAGGAATTGCGATCCTTTGACAGAAGCGACTTTGATGCTTTTGCGATCAATATGGGGCAGATCGAGAAAAAAGTTGAAATTTTCTCTCTCTTGCTTGCGGATCGGAGCTTGCGGATACATATTAATGGCCTTTTTACCGACCTCTTTTTTATTCTTTGCCGGACAAACTTCAACGCAAAGCTCGCAGCCGGTACAGTCTTCCGGCGCAACCTGCAAAGTGTACAACCAGTTGTCCGGAAAGTCTTTGCCTCTCAATTTTATAGACTTGAATGTTTCCGGGGCGTTCTCCAGCTGCTTCGGATCATAAGCTTTTTGCCGGATGGCAGTATGCGGACAGGCCATAACACATTTGCCGCATTGAATACAAACGTCGGGATCCCAGACCGGAATTTCCAGAGCAATATTTCGTTTTTCCCATTTCGTCGTTCCGGTTTCAAATGTTCCGTCAACCGGAAAAGCGCTCACAGGAACTTCATCGCCTTTTCCCTGTAGAATTTTGGAAACCACTTTTGTGACAAATTCGGGCGCTTCTGCCGGAACGATCGGCGGCATTTCTTTTTCGCTGGTAACTTTGTCCGAAATTTGTACTTCATGCAGGTTGGCGAGCGTTTGGTCGACCGCGTTAAAATTCATCTGCACGATTTGATCGCCCTTTTTGCCATACGTCTTTTTGATTGCATTTTTAATGTATTGTATCGCTTCATCTTTTGGCAGCACGCCGGAAATGGCAAAAAAGCAGGTTTGCATAATTGTGTTAATTCGGGCACCCATGCCCGTTTTTTTGGCAACTTCATAAGCATCGATAACAAAGAATTTCATCTTTTTGTTGATGATTTCTTTCTGAAAAACTTTAGGTAAGGAATTCCATGCTTCTTCCGCCTTAACCTGGGTATTGAGGAGGAATGTTGCTCCTTCAACTGCTTTTTCCAAAAGATCAAATTTTTCCATGAAAAACTGCTGATGGCAGGCGACAAAATTTGCCCGATCAATTAAATAAGTCGAATGAATGGGCTTTTTGCCGAACCGAAGGTGGGAAATTGTGACCGATCCGGCTTTACGAGAATCGTATACAAAATAACCCTGGGCAAAATTATCTGTGCCCTCACCGATAATTTTGATCGAGTTTTTATTTGCACCGACTGTTCCGTCGGAGCCCAAGCCGTAAAAAATTGCCCGAACAACATCATCACTTTCAGTGCTGAACTCGGGATCAAAATCTATGCTTGTATTCGTCACATCATCATTGATGCCGACCGTGAAATGTTTTTTGGGAGTCTCTTTTTCGAGTTCCTTTAAAACTCCGGCTACCATGGCAGGGGTGAATTCCTTTGAGGAAAGCCCATAACGACCGCCGACAACTTTGGGAAAAGAAGCAAACGGCAGGGTGCCGTCCATCATTTTCTCAGTCAAAGAGTTGATAACATCGAGGTAAAGAGGTTCGCCGGGACTGCCGGGTTC
>JAADGR010000421.1 GCA_013152225.1 Calditrichota bacterium | reverse complement strand
TGCTGCTGTTTCGCAAAGCACGCGCAGCGAACTGAGAGAAATGGGCGTTCGATCTCAAATTGATCTTTTACAAAATGCGGTGGACATCGAGCGTTATCAGGTGCTTGCAGACGAAAAAAGCACGACACCATTGATCGGTTATTTGGGACGATTAAAGAAATACAAAAGCGTTGAACATGTTCTTCGTGCACTGCTTTTGGTTAAAGAGCGATTTTCTGAAATAAAATTGTTGATTATTGGTGACGGCGATTATCGTCGTGAATTGGAACGCAAGGCAAAGGCGCTTGGACTGGACGATAAAGTGGAATTTGCGGGCTATGTGTCCCATGAAGAAAAAGTAAAATTGCTGAATCGCCTCTGGCTGGCTATAAATCCCTCTCCGAAGGAGGGGTGGGGATTGACGGTTATCGAGGCCAATGCGTGCGCTGTCCCTGTTGTTGCTGCCGATTCGCCGGGACTGCGTGATTCAGTGGTCGATGGCACGACAGGTGTTCTGTATCCTTATGGTGATATAAATAGTTTGGCAAATGAAATAACTCGACTTTTAAAAGACAAAACAAAAAGAAATCAATTAGCTCTTCAGGCTAGGAAATGGGCGGAAGAATTCAGTTGGGATGAGTCCGCTCGCAAAGCAATGGAGATTATCCGTAGAATCAAAAGTTCTTGAATTCGGAGAAGGAAATGCAAAATTATAAACTGACTAACCGTATTTTTGCGGGTGTCGCTTTTGTTCTTTCATTAATTGTTTACCTGAAAACCATTGCTCCCACGGTTTCCTTTTGGGATTGTGGAGAGTTTATTACCTGCTCTTACATTCTTGGCGTGCCGCATCCGCCGGGTGCACCACTCTTTCTGTTAATCGGGCGTATTTTCACAATGCTTCCCCTGGCAACAGACATTGCTCTGCGTGTGAATATCATTTCTTCCATCGCATCTGCACTGACGGTGATGCTAACTTATTTGATCATCGTTCGATTCATCAAACAATGGCGCGGTGAACCGAAGAATTCCGACGATGTGCTGATCCTGACGGCAAGTGGTCTTATCGGTGCACTTGCTTATGCTTTTACCGATACTTTTTGGTTTAATGCTGTTGAAGCCGAAGTTTATGCCATCAGTATGTTTTTTACATCAATCATTGTCTGGCTGATTTTGGTATGGCTTGAAAAAGCAGACGAAAAGGGTTCGGAGAGATACATTTTGATCATTTCCTATCTCATCGGTCTGGCAATGGGTGTCCACCTTTTGATGATCCTCGCTCTTCCTGCTGTTTTCATGGTTGTTTATTTCAAGTATCTGGAAAAAACAGGACAGAAAATTACTTGGAAAAATTTAGCAGCTTTTGTTGCTATTTCGGCGGCTATTTTCATTGCAATTTATCCCGGCATCGTTCAGTGGGTTCCCAACATCGCAGGTAAATTTGGTGTTTGGTTCATTTTTGCCATTATCATTGCATTGTTCATCGGAGTTTATTATGCCGTAAGCAGCAAACAAAAGATAGTAAGTTTGGCGCTTATGTCCGCCTTGCTGGTCATTATCGGTTATTCAACTTATGCGGGATTGATGATTCGTTCCAACTTGAACCCGGCTATTGATGAGAATAACCCGGAGACGATGGAAAGGATGGTGCGCTACTTGAACCGGGAACAGTACGGATCGTGGGGAACATTTCCGCGCCGCTATCCCGGGCTTTTGCCTGAGTGGCAGTTTCATCAACAATATTCCGGGCGCAGTTATGCAACATTTAATCTGGGCAAGCAATTGAATTTTATGTGGAACTATCAGATTAAAAAGATGTACTGGCGCTATTTTGGCTGGCAATTCATTGGTAAGGGAAAGACGCTTGGACCGGATCATTATATCGCAGCGAATTTTTCTTTGATCGGCCTTCTGGGGTTGCCTCTTCTCATCGGGCTTATTGGCATGGTGCATCATTTTTACCGGCACTGGCGTCATGCTTCTGTTATTTTGGCTCTTTTTTTACTCACCGGTCTCGCAATCGTCATCTATTTGAATCAGGAGAATCCGCAGCCGCGGGAACGGGATTATGTTTTTGTCGGCTCGTTCTTTGCTTTCGCCCTGTGGATCGGAATGGGCGTCTCTGCAATACTGGAATGGATTCAGGAAGCTTTCCGGGAAAAGAATGGTATTAAAAAGGCTCTGTTCTGGGCGGTTATCGCGGCATTCACAATTATGGTCCCGGTTAACCTGATCGCACATAACTATCACGAACACAATCGTTCCGGAAATTATGTCGCTTATGATTATTCCTATAATATTTTGCAGACATGTGAGCCGAACGGCATTCTTTTTACAAATGGCGATAACGATACCTTCCCGCTCTGGTTTTTGCAAGAAGTGTATGGCATCCGCAAAGATGTTCGAGTTGTAAATTTGAGCCTGCTGAATACGCCATGGTATATTAAACAGCTTAAGCATGAGGAACCCAGAGTACCTATCACTTTGACGGACGAGCAGATTGACCGTATCGAGCTTGCTCCCTGGAAAACGCAGACAATAAAAATTCCGGTTCCGAAAAGTATACGCGAAAAAGCCCTGGCTGATGTTGGAGAGAGGAAGGGATTGGAAAAACCGGGCGAAAAGTTTCCATCTGACATTACAATACAAGTCAAGCCCACAGTCTTTAATCAGGCAATTCGGGTGCAGGACCTGATGGTTCTGAATATTCTATATGCCAATCAATGGCGAAAACCGGTATATTTCGCGGTTACGGTTTCGAAAAATAACAAACTTAATTTGGACAAGTATTTGCGCATGGACGGCCAGTGCTTTAAACTTGTTCCTTTTGAAAACGAGCATTTGTCCGCCGAAAAAATGGAGAAATATCTTTTCAAAATTTACAAGTTCAGAGGACTGGATGATCCGAAAGTTTATTTTAATAACAACATTAAGGGCTTGTTACAGAATTATCGTGCTGCCTTCCTCGGCCTTGCCCAGGACTATCTCATGTCAAAAAAGTATGACAAAATGGTTCGCGTGCTGGACCGCATGGAAACCGTGATACCGTTTGACATTATTCCTGTTCCGGATGTCCGCTTGCTCCTTCAGGTGGGACAAATGTATGATCTTGCCGGCCACAGAAAGAAATTCCTAGAGTATGCCGAGATGGCCATGGAAATGTCTCCCGATAACGCTTACGTTTATGGAACTCTGGTTAGTTTATATAGCAGAGCGGGAAGACATCAGGATGCGGTAGACTTGCTCGACAAATGGCTGAAGAGACATCCGGACGACAAGCAGGCAACTTTAAAAATGCAGGAAGAACAAAAGTTGCTCAAATCTGCAGACAGCAGTAAGGTAAACGCACAGGGCTAATGAGGAAACGAAAGAGGATTGAATAAAAAGAAATCGGATCGACCGGCGCGTTCAAGACCGGCAATACGGCAGCATATTTTTTCGATAGTAAAGTTCTTTGTCAGCGCCGGGCTGATCTTGTGGTTACTGCAGCGAATCGGCATTCAAAATGTCGGTAAACAAATCAGCCATGCCAATTGGCTATGGATTTTGGCCAGTATATTGACTTTTTCTTCAAGTAATTTGCTTGGTGCTTTTCAATGGTATCTTTTACTCAGGATTAAAGGAATCCGATTATCTTTTTGGCAGGTTGTCTCCTATTATCACGTAGGATTGTTCTTTAATAATTTTCTTATCGGCTACGTGGGCGGTGATGCCTTTCGCATTTATGATGTGCAGCGGAGTTCGGGCGATACGATGAATGCTTTCTCAACGGTTTTGTTTGACCGATTTGTTGGTTTTTTCACTTTAACGATGTTGGCGTTGATCGTCTCACTTGTTTGGATTAAAAGCCTGGCATCGTTGGTAACAATTCTCACAATTGTGGTTATTTTTGTCGGCTGGATTTTTGGCATATTGTTCTTTCTCAAAGAAAACATTGCGCGAAAGATGTCATGGCTGCTGACACATCTTTTGCCGCCGTTTATTACCGATAAACTGCGGGATATTTATTTAGAAATCAGCAGATTTCGTCATAACAAGAAAATGCTCTTGAGAATATTTGCAATATCGCTGGCGGTTCAGAGCTTGCGGGTTTGCACGCATATTTTGACAGCTCGATCTGTTGGGGTACATGTTAATGCTATTTATTTCTTTGTTTTTGTCCCCATTATTGCTATGGCCGCAAGCCTGCCCATTTCTCTCGGCGGTATTGGTGTTCGGGAGCAGAGCGGGGTGACATTGTTCGCGCAGGCAGGCGTCCCGTCGACGGCTGTTGTCGTGTTTGAATTTCTTGCTTACCTGGTCGGTGTCGTAGCAACAATTCCCGGCGGAATCATTTTTGCGCTCAGGAAAGAAAAATTTCATGCCCGCGCCGATAAGAAGGAATTGGTGTAGCCGATTGATAGGCTCATCGTGATGTTACTAAACAGTAAAAATCCTGCCGGATTAAACCGGCAAAAAGTTTTCTTCCATTTTCATAATGAATAGGAGGATGGAAAGATGAAGAATAAAATAATCACATTATTACTCGTTGGAATTTTTACTTGCGCCTTTCTTCTTTCGACAGGCTGTCAGCATAAACCCGCAACGATTGGATCTTTTGACAAAATAATTGTTCTCGCTGACTCTTCGCTTTGGCTTCAAATTGAAGGTGATGTGCGTGCGGCTTTGGGAGTTGAGATGATGACACCGCAGCCGGAAACTATTTTCAAGATTTCGCAGCGTTCGCCTGAAGACCTGGGTGATTTGACGCGTTACACCAATCTTTTGCTCATTGGAACATTGCAATCGCAGGGGCGCACAAAAGAATTACTCGACAAACTTTTAAATGATGCATCCAAAAAACGTGTGGAGATGGATAGCAGCTTTTTTTTCCAGAAAAAAAATGCCTGGGCGCGGGATCAGATGCTGGCCGTGCTCGTTGCTAAAGATGTTCCTACGCTGAAAAAGCAAATTCTGGCTCACAAAGATCTTGTTTTCCGGGTATTCGATGAGAACACGCAAAAGATTATTTCCGCTTCTTTATACTACAGCTTTGAACAAAAGGATATCGAAAAAAAGTTTCTTCAGGAGCACGGTTGGACCGTACGGGTGCAGCATGATTATGTCGTTGCGATTGACTCTTCCCAGGCACGATTTGTATGGTTGCGGCGCATGGGTCCTCAGCGTTGGTTTTCCGTCTACTGGGAACCCGTGGATGATCCCTCGATTCTGAGCAAAGAGTGGATGATTGCCAAGCGTGATAGTCTGGCGAAACAGTTTTACGAGGGCGATTTTGTCTACCAGGACGACGGCCTCAAGGTAGCGGAAAAAGATATCGACTTTAATGGCCGTTTTGCTATCCAACTGGATGGAATTTGGCAAAATAAAAAACTGGTTGTCGGCGGGCCGTTTCGAAGCATTGGTTTTTACAATAAAAGCGATGGGCGGATTTATCTAATCGATTGTGCCGTTCTTGCACCTGGTCGAAGGAAATGGCCGTTTATGCGGCAACTGATAGCCATGGCCAATACCTTTAAAACAGCAGATGAAGTGAAGCATGGAGCAGAGTAACATGTCGAAAGTTGCAATTGTTATGGGAAGTACGTCTGATGCGGAAATTATGGCAGAGGCGGAAAAATTTCTGAATTATTTTGGAATTCACTTTGAGGTGTTCACACTTTCCGCGCATCGTACGCCGGAAGCCACTGCCCGGTTTGCGCAATCGGCGGAGGGAAACGGCTTTTCCGCGATTATCGCCGGGGCCGGAATGGCCGCGCACCTGCCGGGAGTTATAGCCAGTTATACAACTCTGCCGGTCATCGGCGTGCCGCTTGCCGGCTCTGCATTGAATGGTATCGACGCGCTTTATGCCATCGTGCAAATGCCGAAAGGTGTGCCGGTGGCAACCATGTCCATCGGCAAAGCGGGGGCCGGCAATGCTGCCATTTTTGTGGCTGAAATCCTGGCGCCCCAAAACGAAGAGATTAAAAATAAGTTGCTTGAATTCAGAAAAAACGGATGCAAAATTTGAGAAAATTAAAAGGAAATCATTGCGAGTATTAATTACCGGCTGTCATGGCTTATTGGGGCAAAAGTTGGTTGCACTCGCGCCCGACCACGTTGATATTTTTGGAATAGACTTGCAAGAGGAGAGTCCCATTTTACCTCCGCCGTCTTTCTCAAAATGTGATATAACCGATCGGCAGCAAGCGCTTGAACTTGTCCTCAAGTTGGCGCCGGACTGGATCATCAATGCTGCGGCCTATACGAACGTTGACGGCGCGGAAAAGGAACGCCGGTTATGCTGGAAAGTGAACGTCGATGCTGTGGAAAACCTGGCTTATGCCGCGAGAAAAGTGCACTCTAAAATTGTTCATATTTCAACGGATTATATTTTCGACGGCAAGGACGGTCCCTATGACGAAAATGCTGTTCCCAATCCATTGGGATATTACGGCCGCTCAAAACTGGCGGGGGAAAAAGCTCTCTTTGCTTCACCCATCGAATACATTATTATCAGAACGATGATTTTGTACGGCAAAAATATTTTTGGAAATGCAAATTTTGTTACCTGGCTTATTGAAAAGCTGAAACAGCAACAGCCGGTTACAATTGTAACCGACCAAATCGGCAATACCACGCTGGCCGATGAACTGGCGGGCGGAATCTGGAAAGTTATCGGCAGCGACTATAGAGGTGTTTTGAATATTGCCGGACGTGAAATTCTCGACCGCTTGACCTTTGCCCGGCAAATCGCGCAGGTTTTTGAACTGGATGAATCTCTCATCACCCCAATAACGACCAACGTCCTGAATCAAGCTGCGCCGCGTCCATTGAATTCCGGGTTGCTCGTGGACAAGGCGATAAATGAATGCAACATTGAATTGAGTAATGCAAAGGAAGGTTTGGTCAAACTGAAAGAACAATTCAACTGAGAAGTCTCGAATGAATCGGAAAACAGACGCGTCAAAATATTCCTTCCACATTGAACATTTCGGAGCAGACCTTGAAAATTCTGATCATCATTCCTACGTATAACGAAAGCCAAAATATTAAAAATATTCTTGTCGCGATTTTCAATCAAAATATTGAGAATTTGCATGTCCTTGTTGTGGATGATAATTCACCCGATGGAACCGGCGATATTGTCACAGAAATGCAGGGAAAAAACCAGCGTATTCATCTCCTGCAAAGACAGCAAAAAGCAGGGCTCGGAACCGCTTATGTCGCGGGATTCAAATACGCGCTTAAAAATGGGTTTGATCTGATTTTAGAAATGGATGCAGATTTTTCCCACGATCCCGGCGAATTAAAAAATTTAATTCGTGCGGCTGACAAATATGATGTTGTTCTGGGTTCCAGGTATGTGGATGGGATAAATGTCGTTCACTGGCCATTGGTGAGACTGCTGTTAAGCATCGGCGCCAGCAAATACACGCGGCTCATTACCGGTCTGCCCGTACGCGATTGTACCAGCGGTTTTAAATGTTTCCGCCGAAATGTGCTGGAAAGCATCGACTTTGACAGAATTCATTCGGATGGATACTCCTTTCAAATCGAGATGAATTTCAAAGCGTGGAAAAAAGGCTTCAGGATCGGCGAGATCCCGATTATTTTTATTGATCGCGCCGCCGGTTCTTCAAAAATGTCGAAAAAAATTGTCCGCGAGGCGATCTGGATGGTGTGGAAGCTGAAATGGCTGAGTATTGTGGGGAGGTTGTAGCATTTTGAGGAGCGTTGAAGGGGGATTTAGGGGGATGTTTAAACCCAATCGAAATGAACGATACGAAAAATAAAGTAATAACAACGTCAAGTGGGAAAAAATATAAGAAAGGATTCACTTTGCTTAAGAAAAAACATTTACTATTTACAATCCTGGGAGTTCTGCTGCTCTTTTCGTGTAGCTATTTCGATACATCCTGGGTGCTTCGTGTCAATGATTTTAAAATTTCAAAAGAAGATTTTGTCGAGCGGCTGGAGAGGTCTATGCTCTACCGGAATCAAAAGTCGTTCACGTTCAGAGATTTGAAAGACTTTGCCGATCGTTCCATGGTGAATAGTTTATTGTTCACTGTGGAAGGTTATGCGCAGGGCATTCCAAAGGAACACCAGGTGCAAAAGGCCATTCAATACAGCCATATACGTTTCATTGCCGGCAAAAGAGGACCGCTGTTCAAGGCCGCTATTCCGCAACAGATCGACGTTTCCGCAAATGAATTAAAACAACTGTATGAAAAAAAGAAACAAAAGAGACGCGTTGCTTTTATTCGGGTCAACTCGAAAACGATTGCGGATTCGGTTTTCTCTCGGTTAAAAAAAGGCGAAAATTTTGCCCCTCTCGCTAAAAAATATTCCAAAGATAAAGAATATTCCCAAAAGGGCGGAGAAATCAAGGAATGGTTTATTTACGGAGAAGGGCATCTTCCGCCGGATCAGGAAAAAGCAATTTTCGATCTGAAAGCCGTAGGCGATTTTAGCGAACCGGTTGTGAGCAAACGGGGTTATTATATTTTCAAGCTTGTTGAAATGGGGGAAAATCCGGTTGCACCTTTTGACGTTGAAAAGGATAAACTCCTTGTCCATGTCAGATCGATTAAGAAGGAAGCGGCGATAGAAAATTACAGC
>JAADGR010000287.1 GCA_013152225.1 Calditrichota bacterium | reverse complement strand
TATGCAGCACAAAAAATTTGGAACAAACGAGTGCTCTCGGTGCAGATTTTATTATAGATTACACACAAGAAGATTTTACTAAAAGCGATAGGTGTTATGACCTCATTTTATACTGATATGAAAAAATGATTCTCATAATTTCAATTTTTGCATTATCTATTATTAGTTGTAATTCAGATACGTCTAGTCGATACACCTGTCAACCACCTGATAATATTAATGACGGATTAAATGTTGGCACTTTGGATGAAGTGAATATTGATTCTGCATTGATTGTAAAAGCTGTGAATAAAATACAACAGGACAAATATGAAGAAGTGCATTCTATGCTCATTTATAAAGATAATAAACTTGTATTTGAAGAGTATTTTAAGGGGCATCAATTTAAATGGGATGCTTCTAAACATCATGATGATTTGGTAGCATGGGACAGGAATATGTTACATAATATTATGTCCGCTACTAAAAGCGTAACATCGGTCTGTGTCGGTATTGCAATAGAGAAAGGTTTTATCAAAAGTGTTCATCAATCCATATTTGATTATTTACCAGAACATCAGCACCTCAGAGCAGATGGAAAAGAAAAAATTACCATCGAACATCTACTCACTATGACCTCTGGATTAGAATGGAGAGAGTGGTCAGCACCATATAGCAGTTCTGATAACCCTAACATTGGAATTTGGTATCAAGATAAAGACCCAATCACTTATATTTTAGAAAAGCCACCGATCGATAAACCCGGGACTAGTTTCAATTATTCTAGTGGCAATACGATTGTTTTGGGTGAAATCATTAGGAATGCTACAAAAATGACTATTGATGAATTTTCCTACAAATATTTATTCAAACCCTTAGGAATTGATTCTTCTACTTGGGCTGTTAAATACGAAAACGGTGTAGATGCCAACAATTTGAAAATAACGCCAAGAGATATGGCTAAAATTGGTGTAACATTTCTAAATAATGGTATTTGGAATGGGAAACAAATTATTCCCGAGCAATGGTTCTTAAAAAGTACTAGGTCATTTCCCGGTAATAATAAGATTAAAGTCCCTGGTGAAGATGGGGAAAATGGGTATTCCTATTCATGGTGGGTAAAACCAATAAATAGTTCAGGTAAAAGAATCAATATGTTTTATGCTATGGGTTGGGGAGGACAATATATTATGGTAATCCCTAAATTAAACACAGTAGTTGTTTTCACTGGTGGCAATTACACAAGAAAATCACCAGCATTTAAGATTCTTAAAAAATATATTATACCTGCGATTGAATATACATAGTATTAAACTGAAAATGAAGTGCTTTTAAACGTTCCGCGCCGCTTATGCCCCAGCCGTTATGCAACTATTGAGCGTAGACAGGATGCAATTTCATGCTCGAAAATAGAAACATTCTTTCCATTTCCAGTCTGATAGAGGATTACGGGCGATTGGTCTCATCGATTTGCCAGCGAATGATACAAGATGTTGAGGCTGCCAAAGATGCGGCACAAGAAGCATGGCTGGAAATCACGAAAAGCCTGCCTTCCTTTCGGGGAGACTCGAAAATGTCAACATGGATTTTTACAATCACTTACCGTGCGGCCAGGCGTTATGCTCGGAAGGAAAAAGTGTATTCCACAAAGTTCCTGACAAACTATTTCTATCAAGATGAAATAGAACTGCCCCATTCCCAGGAACTTGACAAAAAGCTCTGGGTCAAAGAAATGTGCAACAAGTGTCTCACAGGAATTTTGCATTGTTTGGATCACGAGTCCCGCATGGCTTATATTCTAAGGGACATCGCGCAACTACCTTATGAGGAAATTGCGGATATTCTGGAACGCAGTCCCGCATCGGTTCGGCAAATGATTTCCAGATCCAGAAAAAAGTTAAGAAATTTTCTAAAAGACGAATGTGTACTGCATAACCCCGGAGGAAAATGTACTTGCAGGATGAGAAAATGGGTCATGCAAGTTGACCTGCCGGGCGAATACGAAAAACTCAGAAAAGCCGTTGCCCGGGTTAACATTTTCAGGGAAACAGAAGAAGTTATGTCCGGTGTGAATTACTGGAAACAATACCTGAACCTTGACTGAGTTGTCACAGATCATTTTAGAGTTCCACTTATGTTATAAACACTTGTAAAAAGGCAAAAACATATTGGAGGAACTCAAAAATGGAAACAAAGAACTCTAAAAGACTATGGGCAAAACTGGACACTTGTAATGTAGCGTATCGCCAATGGGGGACAAAGGGAAAGCCAATCGTTTTACTCCATGGCATCCCTATGAACAGTTCCCTGTGGAAGCAGGTTGGGCCGGAGCTTTCCGCAAGCGGGTATCTTGTCTATGCACCTGAAATGCTGGGGCTGGGTTATACAGAGGGACCAATCGACTATGATCACTCGTTGAATGGGCAAGCTCGATTGATTGGCCAATTTGTAAACCAGGTTGTCCGGGACGAGTACATCCTTGTCGGTCATGATTTGGGTGGAGGTGTGGCTCAAATTGTTGCCACAGAGCTTTCTACCAAAGTCAGGAAATGTGTGTTCACAAATTGTGTGGCGTTCGATTCCTGGCCAATAGATGGCATAAAGCTGCTCATCGGTGCTTCTTACAAGGAAAGCTACGCCCGGTTATTCACACCCAAATTTGTTCTGAATTTTTTAAAGAGGGGGCTGTCTGCCGGCCTGAACGACGCATCTTTAATCACCAATGAACTCCTGGATGATCTATGCGGCGGGCTTGTCGGCACAAAGGAAAGAATGGAACACTTTGCAAGTTTTTTAAGGTCTATGGACAACAAATATACTCAAGAGGCTTCCCCGAGACTCGATACTTTTAGACAACCTACGCTGGTAATCTGGGCAAAAGGTGACAAGTTCCAGCCTGTTCCCATCGGAGAAAGGCTGCGCGATGTTTTGCCTGACGCTACCTGGAAACTCATCGAGGGAGAACATTTTCATCCTTTGGAAAGTACAATCTTATCAGAAGCCATATACAACTGGGATAATAGTATCAATAAAAATCGCAAAAGGTCGTTCAATTGAACAAAAACGTAAACTTGTAATATGAGGAAATTAAATGAGAGATGCAGTTCAAACTATTGGAAATATGATTGATAAAGCAGCCGTTTCAATAATAAGTTCTGTTGATGAAGCGGGCTTTCCAAATACAAAAGCAATGTTTCCTCCAAGAAAAAGAGATGGGATAAAGCATATATACTTTACAACCAACACATCTTCTATGAGAGTAAAGCAATACACCGACAATCCAAAGGCATGTGTGTATTTCTACGACAAAAGATTTTTTAGAGGAGTCATGCTCAAGGGAACAATGAAAGTCTTACATGATAAAATATCAAAAGAGATGATATGGCGAGATGGAGATGAAATGTACTATCCAAAGGGGGTGACAGACCCGGATTATTGCGTGCTTAAATTTACAGCACAAAATGGTAGATATTACAGTAACTTCAAATCTGAAGATTTTAAAGTTGAATAAAGTTGTCATTTTGGAAGTGACTTCAATGGCAAATAGCACAGAAATCCCCCGCGCCTTAGTTCTGAGCAGCGACCTCATGGACACTAATGTCCTTCTATGTGCTGCTTGTATCCCCTCCATACGCAGTCTTCGCGCAGCACGCCTGCGTCTTGTCCGGGCTGAGGCAGTTCAAGTCCCAGCAGGTCACCACATCCGGAGGGTTCTTATACTCATCATGCTGTACACACTTTGATGTAGAATCATAATAGTACTCCCCCCTATGTTGCAGCACTTCTGGGATTGCGAAACCCAGGTGCCGGAGTTGTCATCGTAGTTGTCGGGGTCGCTGATGTCATTTTCGTCCTTTCTTTCAGAAATCGGAGTCGTGCTCCACGAGCAACTGTTTGGTAATGAGCAGCAGCTATGGGAAGTAAAATTTGTATTGTGTATTTCCTTCAGTAATATTATATTCATCATCGGAAAATAGTCATGACTTTTTTAAGATGGGGATGAAAATAATTGGATTACATAACACGGTACATTGAAAACGGTGTAAAGGAAGACCTGGAAAAGAAAATGGTCTTTATTTCCGGACCTCGTCAAAGCGGAAAAACCACCCTGGCCAAAAAAATATTACAGAAAAATACTCGGGGGGAAACAGATAGGTTTTACCTGAATTGGGATTCTGCCCGAGATCGTGAAATGATTATCCGCGAACAGTTTCCAGCCGGAAGAGGCGTGCTGGTCTTGGACGAAATTCACAAGTATTCCCGCTGGCGTCAGGTGGTAAAAGGCCTTTATGACAAACGAAAACACGAGTTGAAGATTCTGGTTACCGGCAGCGGCCGTCTGGATTATTATCGTTATGGCGGCGATTCCCTCCAGGGACGTTATCATTTTTATCGTCTCTATCCCTTTACTCTCAAAGAAATTCAGTCTGTCCGACCCGATGGCTTAAAGAATCTGCTCATTTACGGTGGTTTTCCCGAACCGTTTCTATCGGCCTCGAAACGGGAAACAAAGCGCTGGAGTCGCCAATACCGCACCCGAATTATCTATGAAGAACTGAACACTCTGGAAAATGTTAAAGATGTCGCGCTGGTCGAAAACCTCGCTCTTCGCTTACCGGAACTGGTTGGATCTCCGTTGTCCGTCAATGCATTGCGAGAGGATCTTCAGGTTTCCCATCAAACGGTCTCACGTTGGCTCATAATGCTGGAAAACATCTATATGATTTTTCGCATTTATCCCTTTGGCCCGGCTAAAATCAGGGCGGTTAAAAAAGAGGCTAAACATTACCATTTTGACTGGACGGCTATGGAAGATGAAGCATACCGTTTCGAGAATCTTGTTGCCTGCCATTTATTGAAATGGGTACATTTTAAGCAGGATTATGATGGGACGAATCTGGAATTGCATTACTTTCGCGATGTGGAGCGCAGAGAAGTCGATTTTGTTATACTGGAAGACAACAAACCGGTTCAGTTTATTGAATGCAAATTGCGCGGGCGGGAAATTCATCCGGCTTTGCGCTATTTGAAGAAACGCTTTCCTGACGTTTATGCCACCCAAATATCGTTGTATCGAGATGATGACTTTATCACCAAAGATGGCATCCATGTTTGCCCTGCCGGTAAATATCTCTCACAGTTAGTCTAGCTGTTTTTTAGTTGCAGCGTGCAGTTCGCGATGTTTTAAATGCAAGAAGGAGACTCTATGATATCATTAATTCTTAGTTATCTTGCAGCAGCTATTATTCCTTACGTTCTGTTTTTTATAGGAATGCGCTTTGCAAGAAGAAGACGATTCGATAGATATCGACGTGAATATTGGACTCGTCAAAACACAGAAGCTCTAAAAAAAATACGGTTTTGGGATCTGCAAAGGATACCGGAACCATTCAAACTCGTAACGGAGTTGGAGAGTTTACAAACTACACTACAAACTATATCTTTATCAGTTGAACTAGGATTGTTAGAATTTATAGAAAAGAATCCCGGATTGACAGAAGAGCAAATAGAAAAATATCTTGGATTTTCACACCGACAGGTGCGTGCTGCAATAGAAGTATTACTTGCAAGTAAAGTGATAAAACCTAACGAAAATGGCTACGCCATAACAGAACAAGCCAGGGTATATTTATTGAAAGAGAGCCCTTTTCTTGAATCTTTACCTCCACCTGTAATCGCCAAACGTTTTTTAAAAATATTAAAAAGCGGTATTATTAAAGGCACTGCCAACAAGTGGAGTAAAGGAAAAGCTTCTGTTCCTGAAAAATGGGCAATGCAACAACATTTATATTCTTTTCCACTCGGATTTGCTCTTTATGATTTAGGAATTTTACAAAAAACAAAAAATATTGTTGATGTTGCTGGAGGAACTGGAGCTGTTTGTATAGCTTTGGCCTTGATGGATTCCACCTTTGAGATGAAAATTATTGAGCTACCAGCCAGCATAGGAATTGCTGAGAAAATGATATCACAATATGGTCTTTCGGATCGTATCAAATGTATTGGCATGGATATGTTTACGAATGATTGGCCTGAAAATGTAGATGCACTGTTGTTTACAAATATTTTTCACGATTGGGATGATGATCAGTGCCAAATTCTGTCGAAAAAAGCCTTTGAGGCATTACGACCCGGGGGATTAATTTTAATTCAGGAAGCTCTTTTATATGATGACAAACCAGGTCCACTGTGGACAGCCCACTGGTCGATGGCAATGGCTTTGTTCATGCAAGGGCGGCAGTTCCATGTCAGAGAACTCAAAAGTATTATTGAAGCGGCCGGCTTTAGAGATATTCAAATTCATCCACTTCTTGGTTACTATTCTTCTCTAGTTGGTGTAAAACCAAATCACTAAAAAGCTTCGCCACCGGATCAATAGTGAACCTCACGCGCAAACTCTGTAATGAGAGTACGAAGCCGGGGGGATCAAGAATGCAGGCTGCATCACTGAGCCGCGAAATATATATAATGTCCGCCAGGTTAATAACTGTGCTGTTATCGGGCTCTCGTGAAACAGAGCTATACAGATGCCTGAGCCGTGTGCAGGAAAACCGGCTCGCACAGTTCTGAACTACCCGGTACCCTCAAAAGGAAAACCTATGGAATCACTGAAACAAAAAATCAAGAGAGTTACGGATGAGCAAATTTCTATTGAGCCATACAATAGTGCGTGGCCCCGGATGTTCAGGGAAGAGAAGGAACATCTTTTAACATGCCTTCCTAATGAACTTGTAAATCGTATTGAGCATTTTGGAAGCACGGCTGTTCCGAATTTAGCAGCTAAACCAATTATCGATATGCTGGTTGAGGTTACTTTGTTAGAAGAAGCAAAAAAGATAATAGTTCCATTGTTAGAGTCACCGGATTATGAATACTTCTGGCGGCCTGCGTGGGGCGATGATGTTCCGCCGTTCTATGCATGGTTTATAAAACGAAATGCTAATGGGATACGAACTCATCATATTCATATGGTAGAACATGATTTCGAGCACTGGGACCGGCTTTTGTTCAGAGACTATCTAATAGATCACCCTGCACTGGCAAAAGAATATCAAAAGTTAAAGTATCATTTGGCAGAAAAATACAAAAGCGATAGGGTCAAGTATACGAAGAGAAAGACTGAGTTTATTCAGAAAGTTACAGAAAAGGCAAAGCAATACTATGGTAAAGCACAAAATGAGAAAATCGTTTCCTGAAATAATAAAAGGATTGCCGGAGGCAGACATTCCTGTTGATGGAGTGAGCGCATATATATCTCAAGGAGATTTGCACCAGATATTATTCATGGAATTTGAGAATGATATTGAAATACCTGAGCATTCTCATGGCGCGCAATGGGGTATAGTCGTAACTGGAGAAATTGAATTAACAGTTGATGGCAAGAAAAAATTATACAAAAAAGGAGACAAATATTTCATACCTGATGGAACAATACATTCTGCAAAAATAAAAGCGGGGTATTCCGACATAACCTTCTTTGACGAAGCAAGTAGATATAAAAAGAAAAAAGTATCAAAACAGAGCATATCTATAGAAAATATTGACCACATCGTATTGACGGTAAAAAATATTCAAAGAACATGCAATTTTTATGCTGAAGCTCTTGGAATGAATGTCATTGAATTTGGTAAAGGAAGAAAAGCACTTTACTTTGGGAAACAGAAAATCAATTTGCACGAATACAGAAAAGAGTTCGAGCCAAAGGCCGTCGGTGCAGCTCCGGGCACAACAGACATTTGCTTAATAACTGAGACACCAATATCTATACTCATTAGCCACTTGGAGAAGACAGGCATAGATATTATTGATGGGCCAGTTGAGCGAATGGGGGCAATAGGCAAAATTAATTCTATATATTTTCGGGACCCAGATGGAAATTTGGTGGAAGTATCAAATTACGAATCGCCTAACAATGGTGGCGAACCCTGTAATCTGTTATGGAAAAGCTTATGAAAAGGAAAAAACCATTCCCGATTATAAAAATTCTAAAAAGTTCAATTTTTACACTTTCCTCTTTTGTTTTCCTCCTCTCCGCGTCAATCCTGCCTGCTCAAATAAGCTGGCGACCAATAGGACCTGGTGGTGGAAGTGATTTGCTTGCAAGCGCTGTTCATCCTGCCAATCCAAATATTGTTTACATAGGTGGAGATATTGAAGGCATTTTCAAGACCACGGACGGCGGAGCGAGTTGGAAGATTATCAACCATAATCTGGCGTCTGGGCCGTGGACTCCCGATGTTTATTGGGTTCAGCAGATCAAATTCGGCCCCAAGGATCCGACTTATCAAACCCTTTACATCTGCACTTCCATTGGACTTTTCAGAACAGACAATGGGGGCAATACCTGGTCTCTGGTATTTCCCAATACTTTTTACGATGAAGAGGATTTTATGCCGGTCTACTCCATTGCCATTGATGCTGATGATGACAGGACGATATTTGTGGGGACGCAGGGAATGGGGGCATACCGAACCACTGATGGGGGTCTGAACTGGAATCCACTTCATGTCGGCATGGTTGATTCAGCCGTGGTGCATGGAATTTACATTGATCCCACAAGCCCTCGGGGAAACAGAACTGTTTTTCTCGGCACAAGCGATGGCATTTACA
>JAADGR010000207.1 GCA_013152225.1 Calditrichota bacterium | reverse complement strand
TGCCATTGGGTTCAGAGGATATCAACTTGAGTATTGGGCGCACTGATTGAAGCAAGTCTTGGGGAGAGGGCTTTTGACAAACTTGCTTATTCTTCAATGATGCTGTTGCCTCGGTTGAAAAAACTCCTGTTACATCTTTAATAAAAAAATAGCAATTGGGTCAAGTGGAATTGCCTTTGGATCTTTCGCGATTCGAATGCAAAGCATTTGCAACTTTTAATTGAATATCTCAATGTTCTAGTCTGCAACATATTTTAGGAGATGGCCTGAAAGCGTCTATATCCTTTTCCGCAAAATGAGGAAATAGATGTATAATTATTTTATCTTGCGTCATTATTGCATTTTATTACCATTTGCTTCAAGTCTTTTTGCTTTAAAATAAAATTGGGTGCGGGGAAAAAAATGGGATGTTTTTGTTCTAGTCACCTTTCACCAATAAACTGTTTTTTCTATGAACCTCTACAAAACCTCTTTATGGCTTTAGCAACTGTTTGAACTTTCAACCCGTTTTGTGAGAGAATTTTTTATGACTCATAAAAGCGTCTTTAACTGTTTCCATTTGGTCGTGAAACAAAAAGAAGCATACTTTCCAAAAACTTTGATACCAACTTCAAGAACGGGAAGGAAATTATGTCTGGTTCGAAAATTTCTCCTGCAGTTGACTTTAAGCCTGAAACCCTGATAGAACTCATCCGGTGGCGGGCGCAGAAAGATCCCGGGAAGGTCATATTTAAGTTTCTCCCTGATGGCGAGAATGAAGATGGACAACTAAGTTATCATGATCTCGATATAAAAGCACGTCAAATTGGGGCACACTTGCAGGAAATGGGGTTAAAGGGGGAAAGAGCTCTTCTCCTCTATTCTCCGGGTCTCGAATATATCGCCTCTTTCATGGGATGCCTCTATGCCGGTGTTGTTACAGTGCCGGCTTACCCCCCTCGTAATAATCGTACATTACCTCGACTTCAGTCAATCATTGCTGATTCAGAGGCAAAAATTGCGCTCACGTCACAATCATTGCATGCCAAGATTGCAAAAATGTTTGCATCCTTTGAAGGTCTTGAAAAAATTGAATTCTTTGCCACAGATGGTGAGCAAGATGGATTTGCAGAAAAATGGCAGGATCCATCGATAAGCGGTGATGGTTTGGCTTTTTTGCAATACACTTCCGGTTCAACCGGAAATCCCAAAGGGGTCATGCTCAGCCATGCCAATTTATTACACAACCTTTCCATAATAAAGACAGGATTTGGTATCGTTCCTGATTCTGTTGGTGTGGTCTGGTTGCCGCCTTATCATGATATGGGCTTGATTGGCGGGGTATTGCAGGCAATGTATAGCTGTGCACTTTGTGTCATTATGCCCCCTGCTGCTTTTTTGCAGCGACCGGTAAGGATGTTGGAAGCAATTTCCAAATATAAAGGAACTGTGAGTGGTGGGCCCAATTTTACTTATGATCTTTGCGTCAATAAAACGACACCCGAGCAGCGAGCAAATCTCGATTTGAGCAGTTGGAAAGTTGCTTTCAATGGCGCTGAACCCATTCGCCATGAAACCTTGGAAAGGTTTATCACAACTTTTGAACCTTGTGGGCTTGATCGGAAAGTTTTATACCCCTGCTATGGTTTGGCGGAAGGGACTCTTTTAGTCTCCGGCAGCATGATTGACAGAGAACCCGTTGTTACGAAATTTCAAAAAGATGCGCTTGAGAGAAACGAACTGGTTGAAGCGAAAGAGGGTGAAAAAGCGCGTACGCTTGTGGGAAGCGGTCATTTTATTGGCGATCAGATCGTGAAAATCGTGGATCCTGAAACCGCAACGCCATGTCGGGAAGGCGAACTGGGCGAAGTCTGGGTCTGCGGGCCAAGTGTGGCAAAGGGGTATTGGAACAAGACGGAAGAGAGCCAAAAGACTTTTGGCGCGCGACTTGCGGAAACCGGCGAAGGGCCTTTTCTGAGAACAGAAGACCTCGGGTTTTTTAAAGATGGTGAGCTTTTTATCACAGGGCGAATCAAAGACCTCATTATTATCCACGGTGTGAATTACTATCCCCAGGACATTGAACGTGCTGTTGAAGTGAGTCATCCTTCCCTGAGATTAGGAGGCGGCGCAGCTTTTTCGATCGAGGTGGACCAGGAAGAACGATTGGTCATTGCTCATGAAGTGGACTTTCGCGAGAAACCTGACATAGCAAAAGTGGCCATTGCAATGAGACAGGTCGTGGCCGAAGAATTTGATCTGCAATTATACGCGCTGGTTTTGGTTAAACCCGGACGCATTCCCAAGACATCGAGCGGTAAAATCCAACGCTATGCGAGCCGACTTGGGTTTCTGAATGGAACGCTGGACTCCATTGGCGAATGGCACTCGGAAGACAGTGCGGAAGAGGCAGAGGAAGTAAAGCCGGAAAAAGGAGATCAAGAAGAACCGGTATTTCAGGGCAAGTCTTATAAGCAAAAAGAAATTGAAGAATGGCTCATTGAAAAAATTGCCACCGAACTTAAAATTCCTGTTTCGGATATTGACGTTAAACAGCCGTTTGCGCGCTATGGACTGGATTCCGTTCGTGCTACCGGTCTTGCCGGTGATTTGGAAGACTGGCTGGGAAGAAGTTTGTCGCCGACATTGGCGTATGATTATCCCACCATCGAAGCGCTCTCGCGTTATTTGAGTCACCAGGATGAGGGTAAGGAGCTTTCCCCGGCGTCAGAAATTACGAATTTCCAAAATGAACCCATCGCCATTGTCGGCATGGGATGCCGGTTTCCCGGTGCGGATAATGTTGATGAATTTTGGAAGTTGCTGGTAAACGGTGTGGACGTCATTTCTGAGGTTAAAAAAGAACGCTGGGATATTGAAGAATTTTACCATCCTGATCCGGATACTCCGGGCAAAGTTGTAACCAAGTCCGGTGGTTTTTTAGAATCTGTCGATCAGTTTGATCCCGGCTTTTTCGGCATTTCTCCAAGAGAAGCGCGACGGATGGACCCGCAGCAGCGTTTGCTCATGGAAGTTTCCTGGGAAACTCTGGAGAATGCCGGTTATGCGCCAAGCAAGTTGTCCGGCAGCCGAACGGGTGTCTTTGTCGGTGTGAGCAACAACGACTATTCCATGCTGCAATACGGTGATGTGGAGCAGATTGATACATATACGGGGACAGGTAATGCCTTTAGCATTGTGGCTAATCGCTTGTCTTATTTTTATGACTTTCGCGGGCCGAGCATGGCCATTGATACGGCCTGTTCGTCATCACTGGTGGCAACGCATCTCGCCTGCCGCAGTTTGCGAAACGGTGAATCTGATTTTGCGCTCGCCGGAGGTGTGAACCTGATTCTTTCGCCCGAGATTACGATCACTTTTTCCCATGCACGACTCATGGCGCCGGATGGTCGCTGCAAAACTTTTGATGCAAGCGCCGACGGATACTCGCGCGGCGAAGGGTGTGGTTTCATTGCTTTAAAACGGCTTTCGGATGCGCAAAGAGACGGCGATCATATTTTTGCCGTTATTCGCGGCTCTGCCGTCAATCAGGATGGGCGCAGCAATGGCCTGACCGCACCAAACGGTCTTGCTCAGCAGCAAGTGATCCGCGATGCCCTGAGAGATGCTCAGGTAAAACCCGGGCAAATCGGATATATTGAAACGCACGGCACCGGTACCATTTTGGGTGATCCTATTGAAGTGAAATCCCTGGCCGCAGTGATGCAGCATCGTGCAAAGGATGAACCCTGTGTTATCGGGTCGGTCAAAACAAATATTGGCCATCTCGAAGCAGCCGCCGGTGTGGCGGGATTAATAAAGACCGCACTCTCCTTGAGGAATGAGAAAATACCGCCGCATATCCATTTTAAAAAAATCAATCCACACATCCCGATAGATGAAATGCCGATTGAAATTGCCGTAAACGGGAAAGAATGGAAGTCCGGCAAGTCTCCTCGTTTTGCCGGTGTCAGTTCCTTTGGTTTTGGCGGAACAAATTCTCATGTCATTTTGGAAGAGGCGCCGACCGTTCCTGTTCGTGAAAATGATTCAGATCGCCCCGCCCATCTCATCACCTTTTCAGCAAAAGATCAAAAAGCGACATTCGATCTTGCGGAGGAGTATAAGGATTACCTGGAGCACGTACAAAACTTGACTCTGGGCGATTTGAGCTACACTTTGCATACCGGACGGGACCACTTTAGAAACAGGGTTGCAATTTCTGTTTCAGGAAAAGACGATGCACAGGAAAAGTTATCGCTTTTCATAAAGAACAACCCGGATGCAAATATTCATACCGGTGTAACGCAAAGGGCTGTCAAAGGCAAACTGGCATTTCTGTTCACAGGACAAGGGGCGCAATACACAGGCATGGGCAAAATGCTTTACGGTACCCAGCCCACATTCCGAAAAACCCTTGATGCGTGCGAAGATATTTCAAAAAAATATCTCAAGCAGTCCTTGTTTTCCGTAATTTTTGCACAAGATGAAAACAATGCACTCATTCATGAAACGGAATATACGCAACCTGCTCTTTTCAGCATTGAATATGCACTCGCGAAATTGTGGCAATCCTGGGGTATTCAACCGGATTATGTTATTGGCCACAGCATCGGTGAGTTTGTGGCAGCCTGCATAGCTGGTGTTTACAATCTTGAAGATGGGCTAAAACTCGTTGCCGCTAGAGGCCGATTAATGCAATCCCTTCCTCATGATGGAAAAATGGCGGTCATTTTTGCTGATAAAGAAACTGTATCGGCAAGGCTGCAGGATTTCAAGTCCGTTGATATTGCCGGTGTAAACGGCCCGACCAATATTGTCATTTCCGGAAAATCGAAAAAAGTGGAAGCCTTGGTGGCGCAGTTTGAAGCGCAGGGTATTAACACACGGCTGCTGCACGTTTCTCATGCTTTTCACTCGTCGTTAATGGAACCGATTTTGGATGAGTTTGAAAAGATTGCGGAAGAAATTGAGTATCATCAACCACAGATTCCGATCGTGTCCAATTTGACGGGCAAGGTTCTCGCAGAAAAGGAAATTCCCAATGCCGCCTATTGGCGGAAGCATATCAGGCAAGCCGTGCTGTTTGCCGATGGTATGAACACGCTCGCGCAGGAAGGGTGCAGGATTTTTGTCGAACCCGGACCCAACCCGCATATAATTGGCATGGGGAGGAGATGCCTTCCTGATTTGGATGCACTTTGGCTGCCTTCACTAAAAAGTGGACAAGACGACTGGCAGATTTTGCTCAACAGTCTTGGCGAACTCTATGTGAACGACGTTGAAATTGACTGGGAAGGGTTTGACTGCGATTATCACAGGCAGCGTGTCGAACTGCCGACATACCCATTCCAGCGGGAAAGGTTTTGGATTGACGCCAAGCCGAAAACCCTCTCCGCCGGCGTGGCTTCCCTGATGAAAAACGACGGTAAAAAAGTACATCCGCTGCTTGGTTATGAAATTCAATCGCCGCTTAAGGATATTCAATTCCAAAATAGTTTTAACAGAGATGACCCTTCGTTTTTGAAAGATTTCTCAATTTATGGCACCCATATTTTTCCGTTTTCAGCTTTTGTTGAGATGGCGCTATCCGCAGCGTCCGGAGGTCTGAAGGAAAAGGAAGTAACGCTTACAAATATCCAATTTACTCAAGGGCTGCGTCTCTTTCCGCAGGATAAAATGACAAACGTGCAATTTGTCCTTTCACCGGAAAATGAGCAGGTCAAATTTCAAGCTTTCAGTTTGCAGAGTGATGCTGCTTCCTGGATACTCCACATGCAGGGAGAAGCGGCAACAGGACAGGGTGATGAGTTTTCTTATCCTTTCAAAGCTTTTGAAGAACTTGCAAAGGATTGCGTTGAACATTCGACGCAATCGTTTTTTGATTCTTTACAGGAAAATGGGATTTCACTTGGATCTCATTACCGGGTTTTTTCTCCAATCCTCCAGGGCGGAAATATTGCACTCACCAAACTGCAAGTTCCTCAGGAAGTATTGGACGAAAGCAAGGCCTATCAAATTCATCCTGCTATATTGGATGCGTGCTTTCAGCTTTTAACTTTAACCGCGCCTGATGTTCATCGAGTCTTTCTTCCTGCCGGCATACAGAAAATGAGAAAATGTGATTACAAGGGTGGAGACTTGTGGTGTTATGCGCAGCTCATTTCTAAAGAAGATCATCCCGTTCCTTCTTTGCTTGGAAATATTTATCTTGTTGATGAACAAGGTGAACTCTTTGCTGCTGTCGAAAAATTGCGCCTGGTTGCTCTGGCAGAGGATATGAAGAAAGAGCTGCAGGAGTTGGTTGCTGAGAGCGGTAATGGCGCCGTGAAAGAAGCTTCCCTTTCCGCCGAAGAGCAGGAATTCTCGCGGGAGTCATTGCTGGCTGGTGAGGAAAATGAGCGCGAGCAATTATTGATTTCGACGATTCAAAAACATGTTGCCCGGGTGCTGGGCATGTCGCCGGAGCGTATTGATCCCGATCAACCGATCACCAATCTCGGACTTGATTCCATTATGGCTATCGAGTTGCAGGCAAAACTTGAGAAAACATTGGATGTGAAACTGGCCATTGCTAAATTAATTGTTGGTCCCACGATTAAGGGCTTGGCCGCCGATCTCTTGATTGAAATGGCAAATACCGGATCACCGTCTGATGGCATTGTTCCTCTTGAGGGCGAAAAAGTTGGTGATTTTCCGCTTTCACTTGGCCAGCAGGCGATGTGGTTTCAGCATCAGATGACGCCACAGAGCATTTACAATCCCGTTTACGCTGTACGCATTCGTGCCGAACTGGATGTCGAGGCGCTGCGCACCGCCCTGCAAAAAGTGGTGGATCGTCATGCTTCACTGCGTACAACATTTCGACTGGTCGAAGGGGAACCCATTCAGCAGGTTCACGAACATGCGCAGGTAGCTTTTAATATTGAAGATGCGTTCGGCTGGAGTCGGAATCAACTCAAAGATCGTCTCAACAAACTGGCAAGCCAAACGTTCGACCTTGTGTCCGGACCGTTGTTCCGGGCCACGTTGCTCAAACGAGGCGAAAATGATTATAATCTCGTGCTTGCCGCCCACCACATTGTCACGGATATGTGGTCATTGGCTGTTATAACAAACGAACTCGGATTGCTTTATGCGCACAGAGATGCGGAATTTTCTTTGCCGCCTGTTAAGGTGCGCTATTCGGACTATGTTGAATGGCAGAACAAGATGCTGGCCGGAGAAAAAGGCGCCGAGCTATGGGAGTATTGGTCTGAAAAGCTGGCGGGTCAGCTTCCTGTCCTGGATTTGCCGACCGACTATCCCAGACCGGCGGTACAGACATTCAATGGTAAATACAAATCTGTCAAATTCAGTCCCGATCTCACCCAAAAGCTTCGGCATTTGAGCGAGAAGGTCGGGGTGACTCTTTATATGACTCTATTGTCGGCGTTTAAAGTTTTATTGTACCGCTACAGCGGCCAGGAAGATTTGATCGTTGGCACGCCGACAACTGGAAGGAGCAGACCGGAATTAGCTGATATCGTTGGTTATTTTGTTAATTCAATTCCTCTGCGTTCCTATATTGATAAAGATTTAACATTTTTTGATTTTATGAATCAGGTACACAACACGGTTGTTGAAGGGATCGATCACCAGGATTATCCCGTTTACCAGCTCGTGGAAAAACTTGCGCCGGTGCGTGACACAAGCCGAACGCCGATCTTTCAGGTCATGTTTGTTTACCAGCGTGCGCATTTGCTGAACGAAGAAGGCCTCTCGTCGCTTTCCCTGGGCATCGAAGGAGAAAAAATGGATTTCGCCGGGATTCCGCTGGAGGCAATCCCCATAGAAGAACAGGTTGCTCCGTTTGATATTACAATGATGATGGCGGAATCAAAGGATGGATTGGGTGCCTCCCTCACTTATAACACGGATTTGTTTGCACCGGAAACAATTTCCAGAATGTTGGATCATTTCCACAATTTGCTTGAAAGCATTGTGGCCGAACCGGGCACAAAGGTTTCCATGCTGCCGCTTGTTCCAAGGGTCGAGTTGAAACGAATGATTTCCGACTGGAACCAAACAAAAGTACCACTTCCGATTCACCAAAATATTCATGTTCTTTTTGAAGAGCAGGTTGAGCGCAACCCCGAAGCTATCGCAGTGAGTTTTGAAAAACAGAATTTGACCTACGGGGAACTCAATTCACGCGCGAACCGGATAGCGCATTACCTGCGCAAAACAGGGATCGGCCCGGAAGATATTGTTGGCCTTTGCATCGATCGATCTTTGGATGTCGTGATTGGCCTTTTGGGTATTCTCAAGGCCGGCGGTGCCTATCTGCCCCTTGATCCCTACTACCCGTCCGAACGTCTTGCTTATATGCTGGAAAATTCAGGCGTGAATCTGGTGCTCACACATTCAGCACTTGTGGAGAGCCTGCCGACTTTTAAAGGCAAGTATCTGTGCCTTGACGAGGAAACGGAAGCATTTGCAAAGGAAAGCACTGATAATTTGTCTTGTATTTCAAGACCGGAAAATTTATCTTATATAATCTATACTTCAGGTTCAACCGGGCGCCCAAAAGGCGTCATGCTCACCCATCGTGGGCTTGTAAATCTTGTGCAGGC
>JAADGR010000201.1 GCA_013152225.1 Calditrichota bacterium | reverse complement strand
ATGCGTCGCACGTATGTTAGGTCGAGTTTTCTTTCCCACCAGTGAGGCTCTCCCGGCAAAAAAAATTTTCATTTGCTTTTCACCTTTAAAAGCAGTTAATTTAGTTTTACACCAAAAACCGTATTTCAGATCGACTCATACTTAAATTATTGGAGGCGCTATGAAAAAGCTGCTTGCAGGATTGTTTCTCTTGTTTTTCCTTTTTGCAAACGCGCTCTTTGCGGAAAAAGAAGCCCGGCTGCTTCGTTTTCCTGCCATTTATGAAAACCAAATTGTGTTCACTTATGCCGGTGACCTGTACACAGTGGCCGCTACCGGCGGTATTGCCAGAAAACTAACCAGTCATGTTGGCTCGGAAATTTTCGCCCGTTTTTCCCCGGATGGAAAACAGATCGCTTTTACGGGACAGTACGACGGCAATACCGAAGTTTATGTCATGCCCGCAGAGGGCGGCGTACCGCAGCGTCTCACTTACACCGCAACTCGGTCGTGACGATGTGGCCGATCGCATGGGGCCGAACAACATCGTCATGACCTGGAAGCATGACAACAACACGATCATCTTTCGTTCGCGCATGCGGGATTTCAATTCTTTCAAAGGCCAGCTTTTCAGCGTCACGCTGGCCGGCGACATTCCCGAACAATTGCCCCTGCCGCGCGGCGGGTTTTGTTCCTTTTCGCCGGATGACAAACAAATGGCGTACAATCAAATTTTTCGCGAATTCCGCACCTGGAAACGCTACCGCGGCGGCATGGCGGACGATGTGTGGATTTACGATTTTGCCGGCAAAAAAACAGAGAACATCACCAACAACCCGGCGCAGGACATCATCCCGATGTGGTTTGGCAATAAAATCTATTTTCTTTCCGACCGGGACGAAAACAAAAAGATGAATCTCTACGTCTATGATCTCACGACAAAACAAACCAAAAAACTGACAAATTTTGTTGATTTTGACATTAAATTTCCTTCCCCGGGAAAGAAAAATATCGTCTTTGAAAACGGCGGCTTTATTTATCGCTTTGATATAAATAATGAAAAATACGACCAGGTGCAAATTCAAATCGCCGAGGATATGGCCAGTGGCAGGGGCGGCATCATCAAAGTGAGTGATAAAATCAACAGCTATGAAATTTCGCCGGATGGTAAACGCGCACTTTTCTGCGCCCGCGGCGAAATTTTTACTGTGCCGGCAAAACATGGCGCAGTTCGCAATCTCACACAATCTTCAAACATTCATGAGCGTAACGCCAAATGGTCGCCCGATGGAAAATGGATTGCTTACCTTTCGGACGAGCATGGAGAGTTCGAGATCTACATTATTCCGCAGGATGGAAGCGGTCCTGCGCAACAAATCACAACCGGGGCGGAAACCTATAAATACATAATTCGATGGTCGCCGGACAGCAAAAAGTTATTGTGGAGCGATAAAATGCTGCGTTTGCGCTATGTGGATATCACCACTAAAAAGATCACAGAAGTTGCAAAAGCGAAAGCTTGGGAATTTCGTCAATACGCCTGGTCACCGGACAGCAAATGGATTTCCTATGCCAAAATTGAACTGTCGGAAATGACAAAAATCTATTTGTATTCGCTGGAACAGAAAAGCTCTTTTGCGGTAACGGATGGCTGGTATGACTCTTCCCGACCCTCTTTTAGCAGCGACGGCAAATACCTCCTGTTTGTGTCCGGCCGTGATTTTCACCCGCTTTACAGTCAGGTTGAATGGAATTATGCCTACCAGGACATGTCCCGTCCGTACCTGGTAACCCTTTCTAAAAAAGTTGATTCACCTTTCAAGCCTCAAAGTGATGAAGTGGAAATCAAAAAAAAGGAACAAACAAAAAAGCAGGAAAAGAAAAAAGACGAAAAGAAGAAAGAGGAGAAAAAGCCGGTGGTGGTACAAGTCGACCAGGACGGCATACAAGACAGAATTGTGGGAATTCCTGTTCAGGCGTCGAATTATAGTGCACCAAATATAGTCGGCGACAAATTTTACTACATTCGCAAAGGCAGTAAGGATAAAAAACCAAGTCTCCTTTTCTATGATTTGAAAGAAAAAAAGGAAACCAATGTCGGACAGATTAACGGTTATGAGATTTCTGCGGATCAAAAAAAGATGCTCGTCTCCTCCAATAAATCTTATTACATCATCGATGTCCCGAAAGCAAAAGTGGAACTGAAGGAAAAGCTGGATCTTTCCGGTATGGAAATGACCCTTAACCGCCACCAGGAATGGGTACAGATTTTCAACGAGTGCTGGCGGCAAATGCGTGATTTTTTCTATGCTCCAAACATGAACGGCGTGAACTGGAAAGCAATGCACGACAAGTTCCGCCCGCTCGTCGATTATGTCAATGACAGAAATGACCTGACGTATATCTTGGGCGAGATGGTCGGCAACCTGAACATCGGCCACGCTTATGTTGGCGGTGGCGATCGGCCCCAGGCCAAGCGGATTAAGACGGGTTTGCTTGGCGCAGAACTGGTACGCGACCCACAGACAAAATACTATCGTATCACAAAAATCCTCAAGGGTGAAAATTGGAGTAAATCTATGCGCTCGCCGCTGACGGAAATTGGAGTGAATGCTAAAGTCGGTGATTACATTCTGGCGGTCGACGGTAAGCCGACAAACAAAATGCGCAACATTTACGAACAATTGCTCGACAAAGTGGACAAGCAGGTCAAACTCAAATTAAGCGCAACCCCGGCAGAAAAGGGCAGTCGGGAGGTCATCGTTAAACCCATTGGAGATGAACACAAACTGTATTATTACAATTGGGTTGAAAACAACATTAAAAAAGTGACCGAGGCGACGGGAGGAAAAGTCGGCTACATTCATGTTCCGGATATGGGCGTCGACGGCTTGAATGAATTCGTCAAACATTTCTATCCCCAGGTTCGGAAAAAAGCACTGATCATCGATGTGCGCGGCAATGGCGGCGGAAATGTTTCGCCCATGTTGATCGAGCGCCTGCGTCGGAAAATTGCCATGATCGACAAGCCGCGGAATGTCGCACCTTCTACCGATCCCGGTGGTATGATTTACGGTCCCAAAGTTTGTCTTTTGGATGAATTCTCTGCCTCGGACGGCGATATTTTTCCTTATCGTTTCAAGAAATATAAACTGGGAAAACTCATCGGCAAACGATCCTGGGGCGGTGTTGTTGGTATTCGCGGCTCTCTGCCGCTGGTGGATGGCGGCTATATGATGAAACCCGAGTTTGCTTCCTACAGCGTGGACGGCAAAAAGTGGATCATTGAAGGACACGGTGTTGATCCCGATATCGTTGTAGATAACGATCCGGCCAAGGAATATGCGGGCATCGATCAGCAGTTGAACAAAGCGATAGAAGTAATAAAGGAAGAACTCAAAACGCAGGAAAAAACGCTGCCACCTCCGCCGCCATATCCGGTGAAATAGAAAATCATATCAAGAGGTAATTTATAATTATGCAAGTTCACATCATTGAAAGAAGCAACCTGTACGAGGGATTTTTTAAGCTGGAAAAAGCTGTGCTGCAATTTGAAAAATTCGACGGCACGATGAGCGAAAAAGTCAGCCGCCTTAATGTCTATCGCGGTGATGCTGTTGCAGTACTGCTCTATAATTCAAAGCGCGAGAAAATCATTTTGGTCAGACAATTCCGCTACCCCATTCACACCGTGGAACCGGAAAACGGCTGGCTGCTGGAAGTTGTTGCGGGATCCATAGAAAACAACTGCGACCCGATCGAAACGGCTGTGCGTGAAACGGAAGAAGAGGCGGGTTACAAACTCGATCCGTCTCTCTTCACTCCATTGGGAAAATGTTACCCCAGCCCCGGCGGCACATCGGAACGCGTTTATCTGTTTGCTGCCGATGTGGCTGAAATCCACAGAGCAAACGACGGCGGTGGCCTGGATGAGGAGCATGAGGACATCCAACTCGTTGAACTGGACTACCAAGAAGCATTCCAAATGGTTGATGAGGGTGAAATTTGTGATGCAAAATCGTTGTTAACGTTGCAATGGCTTCGTGGAAAAATAAAAGGGCATGATTTATTTGCTCGATACCAATGCCTGCATAAAATTTCTCAATGGTTCTTCCGAAGCAATCCTCTACAAGCTTGAATCGACAAACCCGAATGACGTTGCTTTATGTTCCATTGTAAAAGCAAATAATTCATACCGGAGCAATCAATTATTGGGAGGCAAAATAGAATTCACAAAAAATATTTAGGTTTTACTCTTATCCTTATGCTTTCGATTGAAAATACATAAAGATAGTACTGAATCGACTATTTTATAAAAACAGATTTTGGCATCGGACCGAATTTTTCCATAAACTTGTCCGTACGATTGAGTAGTAGTGAAGGCATTTCGGAAAGTGCAATTAACATGGGGATCAGTTACAGAGTAACTCAAAGAGAGTGAGGTTCCCTTTTCCTTATGTCCCCAAATCACAAGACTCTATACAAGGCAATTATTCAAAGCTTTGGCGGCGAATTTAATCTCGAAAGAAAATCCGCCGCGAATCGAAAAACGAAAATGTTGTATGATTCCGAAGTAATAACCACCGCGCTACCCGATGCGGTCGTCTGCACCTGCGTAGATCACTCATGCTTTTATGAGATTACCAGGAACGAGAGCGATTACCACCACCACCACCGCCACCTGAGCGATGACCACCTGAGCGTTCTTTACGCGGACGGGCTTCATTTACTATTAATGAACGTCCATCTATCTCCGTGCCATTAACCTCCTGGATAGCTTTCAAGGCATCTGCCTTGGCAGGCATTTCAACAAATCCAAAACCCCGAAGTTCGCCGGAATATTGATCCTTGATTAATTTGACTTCTGTAACATCGCCATGTTCTGCAAAAAGGTTACGAACCGCTTCTTCAGTTATGGTCTTGGGCAAATTACCGACATAAATATTCAATTTTTGCTCCTCAAAAAAAATAAAAAGTTTTGCCAGAAATCGATTTTAATTATATCGGAATGGATTGTGAAATTATCAATCAATTTGGCAATAGAATTTTGAATTATTAAAGATAAGGTAAACATTCTAACATTCCAAGACTTTTTTTAAATATCTTTGCTCAAAAAACTGCAAGGAATTTTGCAATCATTGAAGTAAATTTGAAAAATGCCGGCAACGAAAAAAGGTTAATCTAACAAATATTTCAAATTCCGGGTTACCAAATAATTGAAAGTGTGTGGAAAAGCGATGAACATAAAAAAATTCGGTGGAGAATTTAAACTCATCGAAAAAATAAGCCGTACAGCAAAGAATAAAAATGTTATCGTCGGCATTGGCGACGATGCTGCAGTCTTAAAATTCGGCAACAAAAACCTGTTCGTCACTTCGGACATGATGTGCGAAGGGGATCATTTTTCCAGAGCATACTATTCCCCAAAGCAAATCGGTATCAAGGCGATGGTATCAAACCTCTCGGACATTGCAGCGATGGGAGGCTTGCCACTTTATGCAATTGTATCCATTGCCCTAAACGACGATACGACTGTGGAACAAGTCGAGCAAATTTACAACGGTTTGTACAAAGTGGCGGACAGATTCAACGTGGATATCATTGGTGGCGATACGACCCACGGGGCAGTTCTGATCATCAGCATCACTTTAATTGGGCAAGCAAAAGGAAAAAGAATTATTACAAGAGCCGGGGCACAACCGGGAGACGTTATACAAGTCAGCGGGCCGCTTGGTGGATCAGAAGCAGGGCGCCAACTTTTTAAGAGAAAAATTAAGGGATTTGAACGTGTAAAAAAGCTGCATACTGAACCCTCCTGCCGTCTGGATATTTCTGATCAAATTGCGACTTATGCCACAGCCATGGCAGATATAAGCGACGGCCTGGCTTCGGATTTACGAAATATCTGCAAAAGCAGCGGCGTTGGGGCAATCGTCAACCGTGAAGCCATTCCCATTGCAGATAACGTTAAAAGAGCCGCACATCTTTTGGGGACTTTGCCTTCCGATCTCGCCTTGTATGGCGGCGAAGATTATCAACTCATTTATACCGTTGCAAATAAATTCTCGGAAAAAGTCCCGGGTGTGACGATCGGGGAAATCATTTCCGGAGATAAAATTTATCTCGAAAACAAAGGGGAAAGAAAAGAGTTAACCCGATTCGGATTCGATCACTTTCTGTAATCACCTTCCCAAACCTGACGTTGCTCATTCCGGGAAAACGGGAATATTTATATGCGCCGATTGTGTTCAATGGGATCGGTATTGAATCAAAAAAAGGAGAAAAAAGATGAAATACCTGACAGTAATTGCAGCATCTTTGCTAGTGCTACTTTTCGCTTCATTCACGTTGGCGCAGGAAAAAGAGAAACCGAAATATGGCTGGCAAAGAGAGATGACTGCAGGAGTAAATCTCACACAAACGAGTTTTGATAATTGGGCACAGGGCGGGGAAAGTACCTTTGCATGGCAATTGAACTATGCGTTCAAGTTTGATAACAATCAGGAAAAAACCAACTGGACGAACTCCGGGAAATTCAATTACGGTATGACTCGGGTTGGGAACGAATCGGCCAAAAAATCCATTGATGACATTAAGCTGGAAAGTGTTCTCACCTATAAAATCGGAAGCAAAGTAAATCCTTTCATCGGAGTCATGGGTGAAAGTCAGGCCGGGCCCGGTTATGATTACAATGCTACACCAAAAGTCAAGATCACTAATTTCATGGATCCCGGCTATTTTCGCGAGAGCGTCGGATTCGGCTTTAAACCGAACGAAATCATTGCAACGCGGGCAGGTGTTTCTCTCAAACAAACAATCGTTCAGGAAACAGAAATTGTTGCTGCGAAAAATGAAGTTGGGGCAGTATCTGTAACCAATCTTGACTGGAAAATTTCCGATAACTCGCAGCTTACTTCACAACTGGGATTATTTTCAAACCTCAAAGGGTTTGATGAAATTGATGTGAATTGGGACAACGTCCTCACTGCCAAAGTTTCAAAATACATTAATCTTAATTTCAATGTAAAACTTTTATACGATAAAGACGTTTCTGCAAAACGCCAGATCAAACAGGCGCTGGCCGTTGGTTTCAGTTATAGCTTTTTCTAAAATCTTTCAAGAAACTCGATTATAGCCGAATAGAAAAACAATTAAGGAGTTACTTGTAAAAAGTCCTAAAATGTCATTGCGAGCGAAGCGAAGCAATCTGGATGTCGGACAAAGTGCTGGGTTTTAGGGATCGCTTTCCCGATAATTCGGGATAGACTATCGCTCCGCTCCTCGCGATGACATGCTTTTCGACGTTCCCGAATAAAGTTTCTCTTATTAAATCAGGTTCGCTGCCTTTGCGAGCCTTTGGCACTTTTCTTTTTCGGCTCCTATTCAATCTCCTTTCTGATCATTCCTCCTTTATCCGAATCCATAACAATCTGAAAAGGCGGTTTACCGTCAACAAGCCAACGGACCTGAACCGTGCCCAGGCCGGAAATGGTATCCACTTTGAGTTTCTGCGGTTGATATTTCTGTTCGCGCACACGATCTAAAAGCGGATTATCAACAATAAAGCCGGCCACTATTTTTGCCTTCTTGCCGCTTAGGGAAACATAATCCGGCCGGGTAAATTTGTGCCGGACTTCATGAAATGAACGCGTAGGAATGATACGATCATTTTTTATGACGACATCTACCTGATGCAAATTTCTCGTTATTTTTTTCACCGAGACAGAATCTATGGATATCTGCGGCAATTGGTAAGCGTGGTATAAAGTGAAAGCCATGTTGCGATGGCACATATCTTCGATCATAAAGGAAGGCGGCATTCGCGTCCATGATTTTTTCACACCGCCGATTTCAATCTTGCCGTACTGGGGATGATTGACTGTTTTCCATGGAACAATTCCCTCCCGGAAGAGGAGTAACCTGTCGAAACGATAAGTATCCTTTTGTGAACCGAAATAGCCCGCGTTTTCTTTTTTCGGTTTTCGGAAATAATTAAAGGAGGTCCAAAGTTCATTGGTAAAAGTAAAAATACCGCGCGCCCCATACAACCAGTCCAGTTCGCCACCGTAAACGGTGTACATGTCTTCGTTGACGACCTGGTATTCATAACCGGGAAGTATCTCCTCGCCGGTCTTTGCAAGAACATCATACACCTGAATATCACGACGATTATATGATGAATCATTTTTCGCCCCCGGCCCTCGAAGAATAATTCCGCCGGCATTATGATAGGTCTGCGCTCCGCAAATATTTTTATGCGCCATCACAAAGTCTGCCACAGCCCTGTCCTCCGGTATGGAAAAAGGATACTGATCGCCGCCATATTGTACATACGACGGCGCCCAGTTCCACGCCCAGTTGCGGTTGGGATCATAAAAGCCCGGCCCATCTTCATTAACGCGACCATCGCCGTCATTATCAAAACCCTCCCAACCGAGAAGTTCATACTGGCCCTTCTCGTCCGGTTTGGCGCGCACCATAAGCCTGGGATCATCCGGATCAGCCTTCCAGCGCCCGTTAGGATTTTTGCGACGCATCATTACAATATTACCGTCGTGATCGAGATCATCAAAACCATCCTCATCCACCAGGCCGTCTCCATCATCGTCGCGCGGCATCATCCCTGATCTGGGTGAATGCGGCGTATTGGGTTTGTGAATAAAGAAATCACGGGCATCGGGATTTATCGTTGGAATAATGTAAAATATTTTATCATCCAAAAGCTCGGTGATCCAGTCAACCTTACCATAATTTTCCACCAGATACCACGCCGTGTAAAGGGCAACTTCGGCGCCCTGGATTTCATTGGAGTGAATGTTGCCGTCGATGTACATGCCGGGTTTTCTGTCCGGTTCACCTTTTTTGAAATTGGTGACTGTCATCAGCCAGAGATCGCGTCCCTGTACCGATTTGCCGATGCTGCCAAAATGGAGCAGGCTCGGGGGCGCCTGAGCCAGCCTTTTGCAAATTTCACCAATTTCTTTGTGGTCGTAATATCGATTCCAGGCAATTTCCACTTTAGGATTATTGGGAGCTCCCATTATTGCTTTCAGTGAACTCGTGGTAAATTGTTTGGCCAGGGTATTGGCAAACAAATGTCCACATACAATAAAAATAAAGAGAACCAAAAAATTAAACGATTTTCTCACGGCAATTCCTTTCTTGTCTTTCCTCAAATAAATTGCATTCACAACCGTACGAAAATGAAACATAACAATTTTCTTTAAAGAATCAAGCAATGAAAATAATAAAATGTCGTGGATGTTGTCAAGATGACAGATATTAAAAAGCATAACCTGCAACTCGACTAAGACCCTAACACATTATTATTATATCAATTAAGCCTACTAAATATAAATTGCATGGTATTTGCAACGTACGCCGCATTTCATAAAAACTTTTGCCGTCAAATTCAAATAACATAAATAAGAGAGGGAAAAAATGAGTCCGAAAGCAAAAAAGCAAGCTGACAGCTATGAATTTCAGGCCGAGGTGCGGCAGTTACTCGACATTCTCACCCATTCACTTTATACGCATCGGGATGTTTTTATTCGCGAATTGGTTTCGAACGCAACGGATGCGTTGGACAAGGCTCGTTTTAAAAGCGTCAAAGGTGAAGAACTCTGTGATCCTGACTTGGATTTTGAGATCAACATTGCGCTTGATAAAGATAAAAGAACGTTCACAATTTCGGACACCGGTGTTGGCATGACGAAAGAAGAATTGATAGAAAACATCGGCACGATTGCAAAGTCCGGAACATCCGAGTTTGTCAAGCAGTTGGCAAAAGGAAAAAAGGATGACATTAATCTCATTGGCCGCTTTGGCGTAGGATTCTACTCTGTTTTTATGGCCGGGGAGCGGGTTGAAATTACGACAAAATCCGCAGATAAAAATGAACCCTCTTATATTTGGAAAAGCGATGGCCAGGGTTCTTTTGAAATAGCACCGGGACCGAAAGATGCGAAACGTGGAACGACCATAAACGTATTTTTGCGCAAAGATGCCGAAGAATTTGCCGAAAAATACCAGGTACAAAACGCAATCGAAAAATACTCGAATTTTATTCCCTTCCCCATCAAACTGGATGGCGAACAAATCAACAAGGTTTCTGCCATCTGGCGCGAACCGAAATCCAACATCAAGGAAGAGCAATATAATGAATTCTATAAATTCATCGCTCATCAGCAAGACGATGCTTTGACATGGATGCACCTCTCCGCCGACGCGCCCATCCAGTTTCATGCCCTGCTTTTTGTTCCCAAAACAAATCTGGAACTTCTCGGCTTTGAAGCCCACGATGACGGCATCAGTCTGTTCGTCAGAAGAGTGATGGTCGATTCTCATGATAGTGAGATTTTGCCGAAATACCTGCGTTTTGTCCGCGGCGTTTTGGAAAGCGATGATTTGCCGCTCAACATCTCCAGGGAAACATTGCAGGAAAACCCGCACATGTTTAAAATCAAAAGTACAGTCGTCAGCAAATTCCTGTCTCATTTGCAGGACGTTGCCAAAAACGAACCGGATACCTACAACGAATTCTGGAAGCAGCACGGCCGCATTTTCAAAGAAGGCTATAACGATTACACCAACAAGGACAAAGTCGCCGATCTGCTGCGTTTCAATTCATCCAAATGCACGGACAAAGACGAACTGATTTCTCTGGAAACGTATGTGGACAGAATGAAAGAAAAACAGGAAGAAATTTATTATCTGTCCGGCCCGGATCGCGATGCACTGGAAAGCAATCCGAATATGGAAATTTTCAAAGCCAAAGATATTGAAGTCCTTTATTGCTACGATCCCATCGACGAATTTGCGTTGCCCGGTTTATTTGACTACAAGGGCAAGAAAATTATTTCCGCCGATCAGGTAGACGTATCCAAATTGGACAAAATTCCCGGTGAGAAAAAAGAGGACAAGAAGCAAAAGAAAGCAAAAAAAGAAGATAAGGTTCTGGACAATCTGGCGCGGCGTATTAAAGATATTTTAGGCGACAAAGTCGAAGACGTCAAACTCTCGGAACGTCTGGTGGACAGTCCGGCTGTTCTCGTCGGTCAGGCAGGCATGTCCTCGCAGATGGAAAAAATCATGCAAATTTACAATCAGGACGCCAAACCCAAACCTAAGATTATGGAGATTAATAAAAGTCACCCCCTTATCCTGAACCTGGCGGATATTTATGAAAAGGATGTCAACGACCCGGTTCTCACAAAAGCAGTGAACAATCTTTTTAATTCGGTCTTGCTGATCGACGGCACTATCCTTGATCCGCACCAGATGGCTTCCGGCATTCAGGACACGGTTGCCGAGATGGTCAATCTGTATCTTCACGAAGAAGAGACGCCACAGGAGGAGGAAAAGAAAGAGGAAAAATAAAAGCGCGTCTGAATTG
>JAADGR010000106.1 GCA_013152225.1 Calditrichota bacterium | reverse complement strand
GATATCGGCTTTAACATTCTCGAAGCGGATATTGGGGCCTACTATCGGCTCACAGATCACCAGCTTATTCGCGGTTCTTTTATAAACAGCCGCTATACCAGCAAAATCGGCGATTTTTTCTTTCAGAATATCAAGTGGGTTTCACCGATGAATACGTATTTTATCGGCAATCATTTTCGACTGAAATGGAATTACAGCAAGGTTGCGCCGGGTGTAAATTCGCGGATTAATCCGGCAGCAGGCAGAAAAATAGAGTTGGAATATACGCGGGAATACAACAAGTTTTTTAAGGACTTTGCCACGAACAATGATTACGGCACGCCGCAGGAAATTTATACGAATTATAATGTGAACCGCGTGCAGCTTGACTGGCGCGAATACATGGCAATGCCCTGGTCAGAAAAACACGCTGTGTCCGTCCATTTTCGCGGCGGCTGGATCGACCGGCCTATCGACAGTTTTTTTAATTTTTTCGCCGGTGGTTTGCCGGGATTGCGCGGTTACCCGTTTTACAGCATCGAAGGCCGCAAACTCCTGGTCGGCAGATTCACGTACCGCTTGCCTGTTTTTACGCAATGGCAAAAACGTTTTTTTAACATAACCACCAACAACATGTTCATCGGTGCGTTTTTTGATTACGGGAATGCTTTCAATCAGGATAAAATTGTTCTGTCGGATTTTCGCAAGGATGTCGGCGCCAGTTTGCGTTTTTCAGCATTTTCATTTTATGGCTTTCCAACCGCCCTTTCTATTGAATCAGCCTATGGTCTCGATCAATTTAAACACGAAGGCTATCAGTACGGCAAGGAATGGCGGTTTTATGTGACGCTGTTGTTTGATTTTATGGATTAATTTTTATCGCGAGGTGAGAAAATTGAAAACAAAAATATTTGCCTTGTTTTTCCTGATCGCAGCGACAGGAATATTCGCCGGTGAAACAGACTGGCAAAATTTCATGCTGCAATCAAGGCCGGTGCTTTCGTTTAATGCGCAGGTTGCCGAAAAAACGTCTGTGGCACCGGCTGCACAGGTCAAGGGTTTGAAATCTCCGAAAAAGGCACTGTTCATGTCGGCTTTTATTCCGGGCAGCGGAGAAGTGTATGCCGGGAAATACCTCAAAGCCGCTGCTTTCCTGGCCATCGAGGCTGCGGGATGGACTTTGTACATCACTCAGAATAATAAAGGCAACGACATTGATGCGGAGTTTAAAAAATACGCGGATGCTCACTGGACGGAGAGCGTTTATTGGGACTGGGTCGCGACGCACTCCGGCGTCGATAGAAACGATATGGACGCTTTGCGTGCCTGGGAACATGATCACTTTAGCCACGGTCTTCATGAAGAAAAAGACCAGCAGTATTATGAAATGATCGGTAAATACGATCAGTTTAATTATGCATGGGATGATTCGGATATCGGCTTGCTGGATGAAGGCTTTGACAGAGCGACGATGCGTTCAAAAAACCGCTTGTATTATGAAGAACGCCGGGATGCGAGTAATCATGCATTCAAAAATGCAACAAAGGGAATTACTCTTGTACTTTTTAATCATATCCTCAGCGCGCTGGATGCCGCCTGGACTGTCAGCCGGGAAAACAAAAAGCTTACGGCCAGTATGCAGGGCGATATGATCAGGCTGGGTAATCAGAGCTATGCTGCCTTGACTTTAAAGTTGAATTGGTAAAAGTTTATGAAATATTATATCATTTTGTTTGCTCTTTTTATCGTTCATTCGATGGGTTTTGCTTTTGACGGGACAGACCATGACGCTTTCTTTTTGCAGAATTCTCTGGGTCTGAATACGAGTTCTTATTCGGCACAAAACGTTGAGAAATCGGAAAAGTTGCAAATGTCTTTTGCTCAAAGCGGCGACATTTCAATGCCTCATAAAAATAAAGGCAAAGCGTTCATCCTGTCGCTCATTCTACCCGGACTTGGTGAGCATTACGCCGGATCGTACCACAAGGCGCACTTTTTTATGGCTTCGGAAGTCACGCTTTGGCTGACTTATGCGGGTTTCATCTCTTATCGGGAATGGCGCAAGCAGGACTATAAAACTTTTGCTGCAACTTATGCCGGTGTTGACCTGCACGGCAAGTCGGATTCCTATTTTATTGATGTGGGAAATTATAACAGCATTTATGAATATAACGCTGCCAAACTCCGGGATAGAAATTTGAACAAGTATTATCGCGATGTGGATACTTTTTATTGGCAGTGGGAAAGTAAAATTCGTCGGGATAAATTTGACCAGTTGCGTATTTCTTCCGATCTTGCGCACAATCGTTCCATGTTTGTCATTGGTGCCATTCTCGCCAATCACGTGTTCAGCGCTATTGATGCGGTGTGGTCTGCTCACAGGTTTGAAAAGGCACGCGAGGCTTCTCTTAACTGGGATGTAAAATTTGGTGATGGCCTGATCCAACCCAATGTTAATGTGAGTTTGACGGCGAAATTCTAAAAACAACATGCCGTGTTTTCATTCAGTTTGATTCTTTGCGACGCTATTCTCTTAAATCAAAATTAAATGATTTCTTTCCCTCAAATTTTATTTGGTTTCTTTTCATTCGCTCTTGTTGTTTTTCTCTTCCTCTTTATTTTGACTTCAATCCGGGAAAGGCAAGTCCGTGCTGTCATTATTTCCCTTTTGCTCCTGATCTTTACCCTTTTCGGAACAATATTTTCCCTTATTTTTTTTAAAAATGAAATTTTGCTCGCTTTAGATGTTTCGTTTTTTCTTTCCATTCTGCTGTTGTTTTTCCCTTTTATGCGGGGAAAAGCAGTGCTCGTCGTCGATCCCCAAAACCGTTACGATGAGCGCGATATCATGTTTGCGCGCGCCAGATATGTCAGGGGAACGCCGCAATACCGGGACTATTATTCGCGCCGGCCGGAGAGAAAGAAAATTGACGATGCTATTCGCGCTATGCCAAAACTTCTTAGCCCTGGCGGAAAATACTATGATCCTGTCCGCTCCGCAATAGCAAAAAATTATTTTGAAATCAACAAGAAACTGGCTTCTCTGGTCGAGGGACGTCCTGCCGATAAAAAGAAAAAGATTGAGCCGATTCAGGCCACACGGCTTTTAAAGGATATGGCTCGTAAACTGGGCGCTGTTGATGCCGGCATCGCCAGACTGAATCCGGCGCATGTTTATTCTTACATAGGACGAAGCCCCGGCCGCTACGGAATACCTGTAAATCTAAAACATCATTTTATTTTTGTTTTTGCCGTGGAAATGGATTTTAAGGCAATGGTGCGTGCTCCCCAATTGGATGTTGTCATCGAGTCTTCACAAAAGTACCTGGAAGCCGCGAAAATTGCCATTGCAATCGCGTCCTATATCCGCTCCATCGGCTATGAAGCGCGCGCGCATGTGGATACTAATTACCGGCTCATGCTCCCCGCTGCTGCCGTCGATGCGGGACTCGGTGAAGTTGGCCGGCTGGGAATTTTGATTCATCCGCGATATGGTGCGCGCGTTCGTCTGGGTGCCGTGTCGACCGATTTACCGCTCAATGTTGATGAGCCGATCACTTTTGCTGTGCAGCAATTTTGCGGGGAATGCAAAAAGTGCGCACGAAATTGTCCCGCCGGTGCCATATCTTCGCGCAAATCGCGCAATGTGCGCGGTGTCGTCAAGTGGTCGACGAACCAGGCGGCATGTTATCGCTACTGGCGTGAGGTCGGTACGGACTGCGGCATTTGTATGCGCGTTTGTCCTTACAGCAAACCGAATAATTTTGTGCATAATGTTATCCGTTTTGCTGCAACAAATTCGCCGCTGTCGCGCAAACTTTCCATCCTGGCGGATGATTTGTTTTATGGAAAAAAGATCAGGATTTGAATGATTGTATTTTTGAATTTAGAAGAGCTTGAACAAAAAGGCAAGACGATTAAGGGCAATGCAACTAATTTTAAAAAGAAGGAATGAACAAAAGAGGTTTCTTTTTAAAATAGTTTTGCTCAAAATTGTTTTGTCTGTCTTTTAAGAGGATTGTTGTAAGGCTGGAGAATTTTCCATTGTAAATCAGCAGGCCTCTCCATAGGGTGGTTAGAGGAACAGAGATAAATCAATTCGGAAGTTATGAGACAGGTTTTAACGAATATGATAACAATTCACAAGCCTGGCCAATACCCAACCTAGTCGGAATTAAGAAAAATAAAAAAGAGTGATTACAGCATAGCGTGGAACAAGAGTCTTTTGCTCATTGTGTGCGTCCCAACAAGATGTTGCATTATTAATTGTAAAAATGTATCTTGAGAAAACTAAAGCAAAGGTAAAAGGATTATGAAGAAAATATACATTCTCATTGCTTTGTCTTTGCTGGCGCTTCTGATTTACTGTGCCGTAAATCCCGTCACCGGAAAACGTCAGCTTATGCTTCTTTCCCAATCGGATGAAATTGCACTGGGACAACAGACCGACAAGCAGGTCATGCAAACGTACGGCATTTATAATGATCCCGCACTGAATGCCTACGTAAATGGCATCGGGCAGCGGATGGCCAAACTCACGCATCGGCCGAATTTGAAATACAGCTTTAAAGTTCTGGACACGCCGATGGTGAATGCCTTTGCCGTGCCTGGCGGCTATCTCTATTTTACCCGCGGCATCCTTTGTTATCTGAACAATGAAGCGGAACTGGCCGGTGTTATGGGACACGAATTGGGGCATGTTAATGCGCGGCATACAGCAGTGCAATACAGTCGTACCCAATTGGCTCAACTGGGGCTCGGTGTCGGCATGATTTTTTCCGAGAAATTTCGTCAATATGCCGGTCTGGCGCAGTTTGGTGTGGGAATGCTGTTTCTCCGCTTTAGTCGGGACAATGAGCGCCAGGCGGATGATCTCGGCGTGGAGTATTCTCTCAAAGACGGATATAATCCCGATTATATGGCCTCTTTTTTTGAAACCCTTGACAGAATGAATCCCGGTTCCGATCGCAGTGGACTGCCGTCCTGGTTTTCCACGCATCCCAATCCGGTGGATCGTGTTGTGGCCGTGCAGCAAAAGACCAAAGAACTGGAACAGAAAATTCCCCATAAAAATCTCGCCGTCAAACGTGATGAATATCTGCAGAAAATTGACGGCCTCACTTTTGGCGACGATCCTCGCCAGGGATATGTTGAAGGAAATACTTTTTATCATCCGCAATTAGACTTTACCTTCCCGCTACCTCCCGATTGGAAGTTAAATAATACACCGTCTCAAGTACAAATTGTCTCTCCAAAACAGGATGCCGCGATTCTTTTAACCATCGAATCCGCTAATTCTCCTTTGGAAGCATCCCGGCAATTCACCGGCAAATCATCCGCACAAATATTATCATCCGACAATATCCGTGTGAATGGTTTGTCCGCACAACGCGTTGTCTGCGATGTGCCGTCCCGGCAGGATACGGTTCGCGTGATGTCTTATTTTATCCAAAAAGATAACAAGATATTCGTGTTCCATGGATTTGCACCTCGGGAGCAATTCTCTGCCTATCGTTCAAATTTTAACAAAACCATGTCGAAATTTGGGCGCATAAAAGATCGCAGGAAATTAAATGCAAAACCGCAGCGTGTTCATATCCGAAAAATTCGCAGTACAGGTACTTTACGAAATGCCTTGCAAAAGTTGGGTGTACGCAGCGTCAAACTTGAAGAGATGGCCCTGCTCAACGGCATGCACTTGAACGATCGGGTGAAGGCAAATTTGAAAATTAAGTTAATCGGAAAATAACTGTTCAGCCGTGCATTTTGCTGCAACGCACACTTTAGTCATTCCGGTTCCGACGATAGGAGGATACCGGAATCCCCTTACTAAACGAGGAGATTCCGGCATTCCGCTCCGCTCCAGCCGGAATGACAGTGGAGGGCTGAACGGTTACGTTGGAAAATAGTTTTCTAAAATTCTCGCTATTCGCTTAAACATTGATGGAGATCATCGGAATGGAAACTGAAAACAGAACATCCTCACTGGCGCAGTACACAATCTGGTTTTTTGCTTTTGGTTATTTTGCTTCGTACGTTCCTTATAGTTATTTGATCAAAACCATGAGCAAAGGGATTTTACCCGGTCTGAATGGCAAAAGTCTGGCCGGATTTTCCTTGCTGCCGATTTCCGTTATGGCTTCTGCCGTGGGGATGATCATCTTTATCGCTGCCATGGGCTGGTGGAAATATGCAACGCACAGTAAGGTCTTTGGATTTGATCTGCCGCACCCGACAAAATGGACTTTTTTTTCGGGCCTGTGTACAGCCATGATCATCGGAACGACGACGCTGGCATATACCTTTGAAGGTGTTAGTATTGTTTTTGCGATGCTTCTCATGCGCGGTGGTGTCCTCATTATCGCGCCCATTGTCGACGCTATTTCAAAGCGCCATGTAAGATGGTTTTCCTGGATGGGACTGGTTTTCGCGCTGGCAGCTCTGCTTGTGAGCCTTGCGGACACCGATGGCTATTCTGTTCCGTTACTTTGTGCTTTCGATATTGCTGTTTACCTGGCCAGTTACTTTCTTCGATTGCGTTTTATGAGTCGGCTGGCAAAATCTGAGGATGAGAACGCGAACCGGCGTTATTTTGTTGAGGAACAATTGGTTGCAGCGCCCATATTAGTGGTTATCCTTGCCATAGCCGCCATTATTGGCAGCGGAGAGATTATGCAAACCATACGCACAGGTTTTACCGAACCGTGGGGGCAATCTTATCTCATTTTTATCATTCTTGCCGGAATCTTTTCACAAGGCACCGGTATTTTCGGAAGCTTGATTTTCCTTGATAAACGGGAAAACACCTTTTGCGTACCGGTCAATCGATCATCTAGTATACTTGCCGGTGTGGTTGCCTCATATTCACTGATGATTTTCCTCAACCAACATGCACTGCGCACCAGTCAACTTGTCGGGGCCGGGATTATTATGGGTGCCATTTTGTTTTTGACCATACCGCCGGCAATGGAGAAGAAACGATTGCGTTAAAGAATGAAGAGTGAAATATTGAAAAGGGGATTCGGAAGCAAAAATTAGAAGAAAAAATGCCGCATCTGAAATGAACAAATGCGGCATTTTCATATTTAGAACTTGCCATCCATGCGAAATTCCGGGGAATCAAACCAGAATCCTGTATTCGTAATATGATCATACTCGGCTTGTAACAGGTCATAGTGGTAAACTTCTTGCTCACGGACAAAATCAAATATCTTTTTTGTTTTTTCATCATCCGCCAAATGGGCAATTTTGTCGAAATAATCAATTGCCTCCCGTTCCTGTTTCATTGCAATGCGAATTGCTTCAACTTCATCGGTTCTGGCTTTGGCAACCTTATTTGCAGGTGCCTTTTCGCCAAACACCGGAACCTGGCGCGCTTGAGGATAATCTTTTACGAGTTCACGCCAGTCGTCCACTTTGTCCATTTTATCCACCATTTTTTGAAATGTGGTTAAATGTACTGTTTCTTCATAAGCGAGCATTTTGAAAAGCTTTTTTCCTGATTCGGTTTCGGCTTTTTCTGCTGCTTCCAGATAGAATTTTCTGCCATTTTTTTCAAGGTCAATGGACATCCTGATCGCCTCTGCAACGTCAAATTTATTCTCATCCATCTCGTTTTGCTCCTGTTTGTTTATAAATATCATAAAAAAAAGAATGTATCAAACGGAAATTCAATAAGCAAGAATAAAAGTAGAGTATTTGCGGTTTTATAATAACGCACGTTTTAAAAAAAATGTTGCTTTACTTTGCTTGATATGGTATATTTTATCTCAAAGAGATTTCATGGATAAACTAAATAAAATTATTGCATATATGAATCTTTTGTGAGTTTGTGTAATGCGCTATGCTATCATCTCGGATATCCATGGAAACCTGGCGGCCCTTGAAAAAGTGCTTGAACGAATCGATCGTGAAAAGTGTGATAAAACTGTCTGTCTCGGCGATATTGTTGGCTATGGCCCTTTCCCCAACGAATGCGTTGCGTTAGTGAAAAAGAACTGCGATTTTTGTCTCATGGGAAATCATGACCATGCCGCTCTGGACCTAACTGATGCTGCCTATTTTAACACTTTTGCAAAAATGGCCATAATGTGGACCAGAAAAGCCCTTTCGAAAGAGAGTAAAGAGTTCCTTGCCGGTCTTCCTTTGCAAAAAAGTGAAAATGATATATTGTTTGTTCATGCCACCCCGTGCGTGCCTATCGAATGGGAGTATGTCTTGTCGTCCTTTGATGCAATGCAAAACTTTTACTGTTTCAACGAGCCTGTGTGTTTTGTCGGACATTCCCATGTCCCTGTTGTCTTTTCTCTCGGAGAAAATAAAGAGATTTCTATTTCCAGGAAAGAGAGTACAGAGCTTCTTCAGGATAACCGTTACATTATTAATGTTGGCAGTGTCGGGCAGCCGCGGGATGGAGAACCAAAATCGGCATTTGTTCTTTTTGATACGGATACTCAAACGCATCAGCTTGTGCGTGTGGAATATGATTTTCAGGCAACACAAAGGGCTATGCTAAAATTTGATTTACCTCTGTTTTTAGTGGAGCGTTTAGCTCACGGCCAATGATCTTGCAATTCGATTATTTGGCGCTATAGAATATAATAAAGATGGTCGTGATTTTTTCGCACATTAACAAGCGTTGCTAAAAGAAACTTGCACAATCTTTGCA
>JAADGR010000108.1:3189-11909 GCA_013152225.1 Calditrichota bacterium | reverse complement strand
CAGGTACGGCGTGCCGATGAGGGAGCAGAGCATGGAAAGGCATCCGCCCATGAGCCGCCCTTTTGCACTGCCGGCACGGTAAACAATCTTCTCGTCGTTGAAATGCCCGGCATTCATTTTCAGAGTACGCACCCTGGTCAGGATGTCCAGGCAAAATTTTTCAGTAGCTTGATCGGGTTCGTTTCCCATTTCAACGGCAACCATTGGTCCGGAAAAAGAAACCAGTCCTGTTTTCGAGAGAACGGCCATTTGCAGGGCCGTAATGTCGCTGTATCCCATGATGATCTTTGGATGGGAATAAAGTGTGGAATAATCAATCTTGTCTAAAATTCGCGTTGTTCCATAACCACCGCGCGAACAAAAAATTGCTTTCACATCCGGATTCTGTATCATACGATTGAGATCATTTGCTCTGGCGTTATCCGTTCCCGCCAGGTAACCGTATTCATCGCGCAGATGTTCACCTTCTAAAAGACGGTACCCTTTGGACAAAAGATGGTTCAGGCCACGATCGAGAAAAATGCCTTTTTCGCCATAAGGAGGACTGGCAGGAGAGACCACACCGATGAGATCGCCGGAATTTAGAGGTGGGGGAAAAATGATATCCACTGACGACATCCCTTTGGCTTTTCTTTATTATTGTCGCAAATACCTTTGAAACTCATAAATTGAAAACGGTGTGTACAGACGGTAATCGCCAAATCCGGTTTGATCATAGAATAAAAGTTCGCGGTTATAGCGATAATAGCGCCAGATCTGATATGGCTTTGAATAGCTGGGATAGGGATTCCTTTCAATGTCATCGGGCGCACCCAGGATGATGAACACCATGCCCATATCCGTTCGCCAACCTTCACGCTGCATGACGGAAAAGTTCTGGTTTGCATAAGCGACGCGGCCGTAATGCGCTTCCATCGCCTCATTCGCCTCGGTACCGGGAGTTGGATCGTGACGTTTCCAAAACAATTTAAACTCTTTGATTCGATCCTCACCTTTTGCTTTTTTTAATATATTCCACTCCTTACGCGTGGCGATATACCTAACCTGTTCTATAGCAGCATTCAAATCTCTGGCATTGGTCGGCAAGCCGCTCCAGCGGATATAAAAATATTTTTCAACTTTGGCTTTTTTCTTGCCGGCATTTATTTTGACCGTCAATTTATACGTATCGTGAGCAAGGCTGTCAATTGTCAGCGGGATGAACTCGTTTGTTATTTTACCGGATAATTGTTTGGTAAAAGATTTTCTGTATTTATCTTTTGTGTTTATACCAAATATCTCATAGCGAATCCTCACTTCATCTGCCTCGATAGGATTATAAATCTCAAATGAGGCGGCAACGTTTCCACGTAAGCCTTTGCCCCGGTTTGTAACAACAGGCTGCCACGTTTCTTTGCCCAAAGAATCGGGCACACCCTTTTTAACGAAAGTGATGTCGCTTAAGACAAGTTTATTTTTGGAGAAATCCCGCAGCTTGATTTTCTTTTTGGACTTGTTGATCTTTTCGGTTTCCTCATCCTGAACCGAAATCGCCAGCTTGTAGGAACCTGGCGGCAAATCAAAAGTCGCATGCGTGTAGCTATATTTATCACTTTTATTTGTCTCATCGTAACGGGCTACATCAACATCTTCCGTCCAAATTTTACCGTCAGCCTGATCACCGTCTTTGTCAAGAAACAGAACGGAAGTTTCATAACTCGCTTCATAACCCTCGGGCATTTTCACAAATTGCAGTTCATCATATTTAATTTCCACATAGATATTTATCCTGCTCAATTCCGGGTGATCCGGTACGGCCACATTTGAAATATCATAATTAATTCGCGGGCCAGTCACTTCATCGTAATTTCTCATTTCCGCCTGCCCAAAAGCGGTAGAAAAAGAAAAAAGCAGAATGGCTGTAAACATCAGATAAAATATATTTTTCATAATTTAAAAGCCTTTCGCCAACAACAGGCACAAATAACTAATCTTTCTTTTTTTCTTTTTAACGAAAACAGAAAAGCGAATATTTCCAAATTTACGCTAGGCTAATTCAGCAAAAAGATCGTAAATATCAGCAGAACGGACTCGGACATTGTAAAATTCTCCGACATTTGCCGGCAGCGGCATTTGAATGCTGTTGTCAATTTCAGGTGCATCCCATTGTGTCCGCCCAACGGCTAATTTTCTATCCATGTCCACCTGATCAATCAACACCTGCAGATTTTTATCAATGAGAGACTTGTTATATTTAACAGCAATTTCAGCTTGAAGTTCCATAACCTGTTGCTGCCTGTCCGCTTTTACTTCATCCGAAATATCGTCAGAAAAAGAAAATGCCCTCGTGCCTTCTTCGTGTGAATAGGTGAACGCGCCCAACCTTTCAAACCCGGTATCTTTAATAAATTGTAATAACTCGTCAAAATCTTCCGCTGTCTCTCCGGGAAAACCCACAATAAGTGATGTTCGCAGCACAAGTCCGGGAATTCTTTGCCGCAAATGGTCGATCAGGGAAACAGTCTGTTTCCTGTTCACCCCGCGTCCCATCTGTTTCAAAACACGGTCGGAAATATGCTGGATGGGAAGATCAATATATTTTACAACTTTATCCAGTCCTGTAATAGCTTCAATGAGCGCATCACTCCAGTGCGCAGGATGAGTATACATCAGCCGAATCCATTCCAGGCCTTTGATCTCGTTCAGTTCGAATAAGATTTCCGGCAATGCAACATTATCCGGCAAATCGCGCCCATAGAAGGTTGTATCCTGGGCAACAACAATAAGCTCCTTCACACCTCTTTGGGCAAGATTTTGCGCCTCGGCAAGAATATCGGCTTTTGGCCGGCTTTGATAGCGTCCCTTAATGAGCGGAATCGCACAATAACTGCAACGATTGTTACACCCTTCTGCGATGCGCAGATAAGAATAATGCAAAGGCGTGATGCGTTCTCTTTGCACTGGCGTGTGATTCTCAACTTGCAAAAAAGACCGCACCTGCGCAGCCGTCTTGTTCGCATCAAGCATAGAAAAGATACCATCCACTTCCGGCAGTTCTGTTATCAGTTCTTCCTGATACCTTTGCGACAAGCAGCCTGTTACCAGCACTTTATGTTGGGGATTTTCTGTTTTAATTTGCAGGATATCGAAAATCGAATCGATTGATTCTCTTTTGGAACTTTCAATAAAAGCGCATGTATTGATGAGCGTCGCATCAGCTTGAGTCGGATCGCTCACGATTTCAACATGCTCGCCAAAACCACCAAGGATCGTTTCCAGGTCGATAATATTTTTAGGACAGCCCAGGCTGACATAGGCAATTTTCATTGAAAAAGCGCCTCAACGAACAGTTCAGGGTCAAAAACTTCAATATCATCAATTTTCTCCCCCAGCCCGATAAATCTCACCGGAATATGTAATTTCTTTGCAATGGAAAAAACGACGCCGCCTTTTGCCGTGCCATCCAGTTTGGTAAGGATGATGCCATTCACGTCCACGGCTTGAGCAAATCGACGTGCCTGAGCAAGGCCGTTTTGTCCGGTGGTCGCATCCATCACCAGTAAAACTTCATGCGGCGCTTGTGGCATTTGCTTTTTAAGCACACGATGGATTTTTTCGAGTTCAGCGATCAGGTTCGTTTTTGTATGCAATCTGCCGGCCGTATCAATAATCAGGATGTCCATATCCCGGGCTATTGCAGCTTTCAGGGCATCAAACGCCACAGAGGCCGGGTCTGCGCCGGGTTGCGTCTGGACGATATCGGCACCCGAACGTTTGGCCCAAATTTCCAACTGATCGATGGCCGCGGCGCGAAAAGTATCCGCAGCCGCCAGCAGAACTTTTTTGCCTTCCTTTTGGAATTTATTAGCCAACTTGCCTATTGACGTTGTTTTGCCGGTGCCGTTTACACCGACAATGCTGATGACATGGGGCTTTTCAGAAAAATCGATGGATACAGATTGCATGCCATTGGAAAAAGCGGCTACAAGATCGGCTTTTAGCAAGCGAATAATACCATCGCTGTCAACGACGCCTATCTCTTTTCCCTTTTTGCGAAGATCATCGATGATATTTTCTATAATATCAACGCCAATGTCGCTGAGAATGAGCAACTCTTCCAGTTCATCCAAAAATTCTTCATCAATTCGCCGGGTTTTTGCAACGACCCGATTTATTCCGTCTACCAGCCCGGCTCTAGTTTTTGCCAGGCTGTTTTGCAATTTTGAAAAAACCGACATCATGTTCTATTTTTCCACCAAAATCGTATTTTTTTTAACAGGGGCATTTTTTTTCACAAACGTTTCATTATGCAATTTGAAATACTTTAACAATGACGAAGGGATCAATACAACCGAACCCCACATGACAACAAGATTAACGGGGTAAAAATGGATGGTATAAAACATAATAACAGCCAGGAACGACATGAGCGTTAATTTGCCAAGGAGATTGGATTCGGCAATATTTCGGCTTTTGGAAATGAGGTAAACGCTGGCAATGAGAATGATAATATCACGGCCAATCACCATAGAAACATACCAATACGGCAGGCCTTTGTATTTTGCCAGAAAAAGCATGAGGACAGCAACCAGGATTTTGTCCACCACAGGATCAAGCATTCTCCCAAGTTGGGAACGCTGATCCATGTGACGGGCAAAGTAGCCGTCAAAAAAATCCGTTAATCCGCTTGCAAGGATGGTAAACAAAGCGAACCAATCTCCTTTCACTGTTTGCCATGATAAAAAATAAACAATAAAAGGAATGAAGAAAAGCCTCGACACCGTGAGGATGTTGGGGACTCCAAAACAATGTTTGTCTTTTTTTAGTAATTCTATCAAACCCAGATTCATAAAAACACCTATGCAAATGCCTTAATGATGTCTACAATCAGAGAGGGATGTTTGATGAGCGCCGATTTAAAAATATTGACAAGAGTTCGTTTTTCTATAGGCATGTCCAGCAAAATTCTGGCAGCATTATCAAGTTCCTCATCAGTTAAATTATATACAAATTTTTTCAATTTGTAAAACACTTTATGTTTATTGCCCTCGGCCTTGTTCCAAAGATTGACATACTCGGTCAGTCTTTTTTTTGACACATTTCCATCCGCTATAGCCGCACCTGCGACTTGTCCGGCTATTTTAGCGGCAATCATTCCACTTGTTATACCGCCGCCGGACACGGGGTTCGCCTGGTGTGCCGCATCACCCACGAGCATAAGTCCGTCGCTGATGATCTGTTCCAATGTTGGGGAACACGGCACGCCACCTGCAACGGTCGTCAGAATCGAAGCATGAGGAAATTTTGCATCCAAAAAATCCTGCAAACAAGCTAAAGGCGATTTGTGCTTTGAATATTCTCCGGAGAGTCCCAGGCCAACGTTTGCCAGACCATTGCCTTTCGGAAAAATCCAAAGATAACCGCCGGGATATTTCTCGTTTGAAAAATAGAACTGACAATATCTTTCATCCACATCGATATGACTCGCCGTAACCTGAGCACAGGTTTCCATGTCTTTCATTGATGTTTTTGTTTTGAGCCCGGCCCATCGGCCCACCCGCGACTCAACACCATCCGCGCCAATAACAATACTCGCCTCAACCTCTAATTCGGCGTCGAGATGCTGTAACTTGACGCCACTGACCTTTCCCTCCCGGAACAGCAGCCCATGGACATAAGCCCTGGTCAGCACATCAGCGCCTGCTGTGGCGGCCATTTGTGCCAGTTCATAGTCAAATATTTTTCGGTTAAGAACATAACCCATCTCATTCGATTCGACGTCCACCCGATCTTCCGAAGGAGATATAAGGGTAACACCGGATACTTCTTGCGCAATCCAGTGGGGCTTAATTTTAACAACGGTTTCCAGGCCTTTCTCGCCAACCCCTTCAGCACATCGAACAGGAATTCCAATTTCACGATCTTTTTCCAGCAACAAAACCGAAGCCCCGGATTGCGCGGCAAAACGAGCAGCCGTTGATCCTGCAGGTCCGGCACCGACGACAACAATATCATATTTTTTATTCATCACTGCCCCCCAGTGCCCGGACAGGACAAATATAAACACAGTTCATGCATTGTGTGCATTTCTCAGTAATCTGCAAATCATTCTCAGAAAGTTCAATCGCATCATGAGGACAAACGGCAACGCACGTGCCGCAAAAATCACATAAATCTCGCCTGTATGAAATTCCCTGCATATTCTTTATTTCCATAAAATCTCGTGTTCCTCCTAGGTTCGAAAACTGGGATAGTTCATATCAAATCGGGCTTTGTAATACCATTTTGAAAAGAAAAACAAACCTGTGATGAGCAGCAGATAAAAAGGAAAACGAATACAAATCACCAGGGATAAAAACAATGCAGCGAATTTATTCGTTTTAAGAACCTTATCGACACTTTTTTTAATTGCTGAATCCACGAAAAAAGGCAGTATTAAAATCGATGGAATCAATACGACCCAATCCTTTGTGCATAAACCCACCACAATGGCCAGCGCGTCCGAAACGACGCCCATGATCAGAACTGTTTTGACACTAAATTTTACAGCGACTGTTATTTTTTTAGTTGCTGCATCACCCTCCTTGTCCGGGATTGTTGTGAAGAAATAAACAGCAAGCATGCCCAAAATATAAGGCGTCGCGTAAACGATCACGTTCAAATCAGCGGAGCCGTGCACCATCCAGCCAAAAAAAAAGACGATATACCCGCCCAACGCATTAGCCAGAATCCCGCCAAAAGGCCGATCTTTTAATACAAAAGGCCGGGAGCTATAAAGCCAACCCATTACGAAAAAAGCCGCCGCCATTACAATGGCGAGATCAGGCCGCTTCCAGACCGCCAAAGCAAATGGAAGCGCGGAAACAAGAATGGTTTCAATGCGCGCATTCCTTACCGAAATATCTCCGTTGGCAATGAGATAGAGTTTATTATTCAGCCGGTCTGTTTCAATGTCTTCCAATTGATTGAGCAAAAAAATTCCGCCCATCAATAAAGTGAAAAGGCCAAGTGTGACAACAAAAGTCACATCGAAAAAATAATAGACACTATCTGTTACGCCCGCAGATTCGCCAAACCGTGCCTGCGCCCAATACCCTGCCATGGAGATCGTCCATACAGGAAAAAAGAGCGTTGGCCGCAAAACAAAAAAATAGTCAAAGAACTTGGTCATAGATTTCTTCATCTGTTGCGATTTCAAACGGCTGCACCCCCAAATTTGTTTATTAAATTATCATTTAACCTTCGCAAGGCTAGTTAATCAACAGAGTCATCCATAAGGTGATTTATCTAGAACTTGCGGAACTTTTCAGGTGCCGTGTTGCAGATCGGACATTTTTCCGTCGGTTTGCCGATATGTGTGTATCCGCAAACAGGACAAATATATAATTCCTCAGCATCAAAATCCTGTCCTTTTGAGACTTGCTGCAAAGCAACTTTATAGATTTCTTCATGAATCTTTTCGGCTTCTATTGCATAATGGATTGACCGTTGTGCACCTTTTTCTTCCTGAAGCCTGGCAATCGCATCATAAGCCGGGTACATTTCGATTATCTCGAAATTCTCACCATCGATACCTGCCTGGAGGTTTTCAACGGTTTTACCGATCAAACCCAGATTTCTCGCATGATTTATAGCATGTACCTGCTCGGCATAAGCAATAGCCCGAAACAGATTGGCAATTTTGGGAAGGCCCTCTCTGTCTGCCGCATCAGCAAAAGCCAAATATTTCATGTGCGCCATCGATTCACCGGCAAAGGCTTCATTTAAAGATTTTTCAGTCATTTTTTTCATCTGTTTTTCCTCCCATTTATCTTGTGATATTACTCTTCCAGCTCATGCTGAAACTTGCCAATATTATTTTCAATTGGAATCGGATATTCGCCTGAAAAACAAGCCGTACAAAATCCGCCCTGCTCTTTGGGAACAGATTTGAGTAGTCCTTCCAGGGAAAGGTATTCAAGACTGGCGCAATCCAGGTATTTTCGAATTTCTTCGACGCTCATATTTGAAGCAATCAATTCGTCCTTGCTGGGGAAATCCATTCCATAGTAACATGGCGAAATAATCGGCGGCGAACTGACGCGAATGTGAACTTCGCTGGCGCCGGCCTGGCGAATAAGGCTGACCAATTGTTTCAGAGTTGTTCCGCGCACAATGGAATCTTCCACAACAACTACGCGCCTATCCTGGAGAACACCTTTAACCGTGTTGAATTTTACCCTGACGCTAAAATCGCGCATACCCTGCTGCGGATGAATAAACGTCCGTCCCACATAATGATTTCGAATCAAACCAAGTTCAAACTTGAGATCGGTTCTTCTTGAATAACCCACTGCGGCTGTATTACTCGAATCAGGGACGGAAATGACAATGTCCGCATCTGCGGGACTTTCGAGAGCAAGCGTCTTGCCCAGCTTTCGGCGCACTTTATCAACGTTTTCATCAAATATTCGGCTGTCCGGGCGTGCAAAATAAATAAACTCAAAAATGCACGCGTGCCGCTCCTGCTTTTCTCCAAAATAATAGGACTTTATTCCGTCCTTTGATATTTCAAGCAATTCTCCCGGCTTGATGCTGCGAATTTCTTCGGCGCGGATCAAATCAAGCGCGCAGGTTTCAGAAACCACAAAAAAGGCCTCATCCCGTTTTCCCAGGCACAGCGGCCGAACGCCGTTCGGATCCCTGGCCGCAAAGATACGATCATTTGTCATCATTACCAACGAAAAAGCGCCGCGAATCTG
>JAADGR010000108.1:0-3105 GCA_013152225.1 Calditrichota bacterium | reverse complement strand
GTTGTTTGAAAAATAGAACCCTCAGACTCGAGTTTGTGGCGCAAATATCCGGAATTCGTAAAATTCCCGTTATGGCTGATGGCAAAAGGCCCGTCCTTGCCATTAACGAGCAGCGGCTGGGTGTTGATCAGGTGCGTGGCTCCGGTCGTGGAATAACGGTTGTGGCCTATGGCGATATCGCCGGCAAGATAGTCAAAAACCTTTGCATCGGAAAAAACATCCGAGACCAGGCCCTGGCCAACGTGTTTGCGGACATGATTACGATCGCTGGAGACAATACCCGCACTTTCCTGGCCGCGATGCTGTAGCGAATAGAGTGCGAGATAAGCCAGGCGCGACGCATCCGGATCGCCATAAACCCCCACAACGCCGCAATTTGATTTTGGTTTGTCAATAATTTTTTGATTCATCTTTACAAATGTACAGTCTGTTTTGCTATTCAATATTCAATATTTATCAACCTCAATGAACCGAAGCATTCATAATCAAGCCGGCCATCCCAATTCCCAGTACATCTGCTAAAAGGTCTTTCCAACTGGGAGTCCCCTTTTTTGATGTTCCGTCATAAACTTCTTTCATCACACCCAGGGAAAAAGAAAAGCCGAAAGCAAGATTCTGCGATGCCGGTTCTGAGCGATGCAATTCTTTTTTCGCTGCGTAATAACCAAATCCGGTAAGAAAAGCACTGACAAAAAAATGATCCGCCTTGTCTTTTGCCAGCCATTTGTCCGCAGATTTTAATGATTTAACCGTATCACTTTTTGCAGGGTGATTCACCTGCGCAGCGAGAGGAGTGCAAAGGAAGACAAAAAGAATCAGGATTAAAAATATCTTCATTTTACAAGCCCAGTTCTTTATCGATTTTTTGCATTCCTTTCAGGGCAATAGTCAAAAACTCTTCCAGGCTTAAATCCATCTTTTCGCAGCTTGCTATTTGTTCGCGGTTGGCACCACGTGCGAAACTTTTTTCCTTAAAGCGGCGAAGGACAAATTCCACATCAACGAATTTGAGCTTGCGCTCGGGGTGCATCAACGTCGCTGCGACAATGAGACCGGTAACCGGATCAGCAGCATAAAGCGCCTGATCGAGGAGATTTGATATAGAAGCTAAATTGTTATGGCATTTTATTGCGTGAATGATCTCCGGGTGAAGGTCATATTCTTTTAACAGTTCTTCCGTAACCAGCGTGTGCTTTTCCGGCGTTTTTGCCGTCTCTTCATAATCCAGATCGTGCAGCAATCCAACCAAACCCCATTCCTCAACATCCCGGTCAAAATGTTCCGCCAATTCGCGCATCACGGCTTCAACAGCCAGCACATGTTTAAACAAATTTTTATTGGAAAACCGGGGCTTTGCCAGGTCATAAGCTTCTTGTCTGGTCATCACTTTTTCCAATTTTTTGATGATATAGATCAGAAATAATTTTTTGTCCAAATAATATACACAAAAATTAACATTATTGCAATGGGACAGACAAATCTAATTAAAAATGCCCATACATTTTTAAAGTAAAAAGTATTTCCTCCTTTTTCATTTTGTGCTATAGCCGCCTTAATGCCCCATTTATAGCCGATAAAAACCGAAATTAATAAAGCCCCCAGCGTGAGCGAATAGTTTCCCAAAACAATATTTGCTAAATCCAGAAAGCCGGTACCAATTCCCGGAATTTTCGACAACCAACTTGAAGCGCCGTTGGAAAGAGCAGAAGGTATGCCCAATGTAAACGATAGCGCCGACATGATAAGCACTGCTTTTTTGCGTGTCCACTTCCATTCATCGACAAGATAGGCAACGGGCACCTCCAGCAAAGAAATGGTCGACGTAAGCGCTGCAACAGAGAGAAGGAGAAAGAATCCGGCGCCAAAGAAATCGCCGCCCGGCATTTTTGCAAAGATAGTCGGGATGACAACAAAAACCAGGCCGGGACCGCCGGCAGGGTCCAGCCCCATTGCAAACAGGGCGGGAAATGTCATCAGTCCGGCAATAATGGCAATGAGTGTGTCGAAAAATGCGACGTAACATCCGGCGATGACCAGGTTCTCTTTTTTTGAAAGGTAGCTTCCATAAGTGATCATTGCTCCCATGCCGAGACTGAGGGAGAACAATGCCTGGCCGAGCGCCTTACCCGCCGCTCCTATGGTTATTTTGGAAAAATCAGGCTTGAGGTAGAATGCCAGCCCCTTGCCTGCCCCGGGCAGAGTAACGGAACGCAAAGTCAAAAGAATTAAAAGAACAAACAGAACGGGCATCAAAATTTTAGCCCAGCGTTCGATGCCGCTGGAAACGCCGCCCATAACCACAAGAGCCGTTAACAAAATGAAGACGAAAAGTAATCCGATGGCGGCAGCCGGATTGCTTACAAAATGAGTAAAAATGTTTACCGACGTTTCCGCCGTCATTAAATGCGAAAATGATCCGCCCAGCGTTTTGAAAAAATAGCCGACAGTCCAGCCGGCAATTACAGCATAATAGGAAAGGATGCCCACACCCGTGGCAACACCAAGCATTCCCACCAAAGTCCAAAGCGACTTGGGCGCCAGTTTTGCAAAAGCACCAACCGTATCGCGTTCGGTTGTCCGGCCAATGGTCAACTCGGCAACCATCACCGGCAATCCAATGACGACAACAAAAATGATGTACAGCAAAACAAATGCAGCGCCGCCGTTTTGTCCCGTGACATACGGAAACCGCCAAATATTGCCCAGGCCGATTGCCGAGCCTGCTGCTGCCAGAATAAATCCTACTTTTGATCCCCATTTATCCCGTTCTTGCGATGCTGACGTCAAATTCTCCTCCTGGTTGAGCGACTAAATTTCAAAGTTTCGTTTGTAAACGTATCTTTTGCAAAAGGGTTGCCCCTCATGCTCCACTTCTAAGCAAAGAATCGAGGACTCGCTGTCCTTTCTCAGTTAATCGGTATTTCTGCTTGCTGCTACGCGGCCTGTCAGGGATGGTCATTTTAACTAAACCAGCGTCAAGAGCAGGGACAAGATAGCGTTTTCTAAAATTTTCTTCACTTTTCAATCCCAGCGAATTCTGCAACTCTTGTCGCGTCATCATTCCCCTGAGCTTCTGCAATAGAGCTTGGACTTCCCCTGTAACTT
>JAADGR010000211.1 GCA_013152225.1 Calditrichota bacterium | reverse complement strand
CAATGCTGCGGCACCAAATATCCGCATTGATTTGATGAACAGTTTGAATTCTCTCGCAGTTAAACATGCTGTTACTGATGAGAACGGTACTTTTAAATTTGAGCAGGTAAAAGTTGGCAATTACTTGCTATCCGTCAATTTCCCGGGACACATAAGCGATCCCGAACAATATACGCTGGCTGTGGCGCCCGGCCAGTCTATAAACGCCGATTTCAAAGTTGAAGAAGCGGTGCTGGCCGGCTTGTCTCTTCAGGTCAAAGAGGAGATGGCAAACAATGAGCCTGCCCCTGTTTTTTACCAGGCGCTGACGGAAAGCGGGAGGCAAATGAGTATCAGTGATCCTGTCTGGGATGTTTTTCCTCACCAGGCCGGCGTGATAAAAAAGAGCGTCTTTTATCCGAACAATTCATATCTCGGTTCAGCCAGGATCATTGTGCAGGATCGGACACGCACTTTTGCCGATACCGCATCTACTGAATTGTTCGCACCCGTTGGCCCGGGTACGAGCCGGACTTTTGCAAATGAATCGGGTGTGTCGGTTTTCCCCGGCAGCTTTGCCGAACAACAAAAGCTGAAACTGCTGACGATTCAACTGCCTCCTTTTAAGCAAAATGCAAAAAGCGCAACAGCCTCCGGTTCCGGCTATTTTTTAAAACCGGACGATTACGCCCTTGGCGCAAAAATTCGCCTCGAATTTCCCCGCGACACGACGACGTCGTCTGCCGGACTTACGATTGGCAAATGGGATAAGAAAAATGCCGAATGGATCATTTCCGAATCCGTACAGACGGACGCCGGGACAAACAATATTGTTGCCGACATTTCATCCCTGGGACTGTATGCTATGCTTGTAAAATCCAAGTCCCTTGGCATTGATTTTATAAAATATCTTCCCAATCCGTTTTCTCCAGAAGTGGATACGGATAATGACGGACACAGCGGGCTTTCCATTCATTTGCAATTCAGCTCGCAGTTTTCGCGGATGCCGTTTGTAACAATAAAAATATATAATTTGCGCGGCGAACCTGTACGCGATCTCATGGATCGAAAGCCTTACGGCAAGGATAAAGCAAACATCATCTATTGGGACGGATTAACGGACGACGGCTTGCGGGCGCGCAACGGCCGTTATATTATTCATACAAAAATTGAGGACGGCAAGGCAAGTGTTGATAAAGTCGGCACCGTCGTCTTGATAAGATAGCGCATAACCTTTTTGACCCCGGAGGCCCCGTCAGGGGCTCCGGGTGTCAGGGTTGAAATATAACAAGGGATTGTCATTGCGAGGAGTGAGGAACGAACGACGAAGCAATCTCATAGCGGCCTGTAAAGTATGAGATTGCTTCGCTCCACTCCGTTTCGCTCGCAATGACATGATTAGAAAAGTATTGCAAGCCAACTAGCCCTCAACTTTACTATAATGAATGATTGTAAGGAATTACAGCTTTGCTAAATGTGAAATGCACTAAAATTTAAAAATCATGGATTTAAAAAAAATCATAAAAATTCTTGTACTGCTTTTTGCGACAAATGTTTTTTCGCAAAACCTGTCCAATATTCCCGGCGTATTTTTGGATATTGGCTACGGCGCACGGCCAATGGGTGTTGGCGGTGCATTCACAGCCATGGCAAATGATATAAACGCTTTGGTGTGGAATCCTGCGGGTTTGGCGAATCTGCAGGGCCGGCAGATTACTTTTTTCTACACCAAGCAGTTTAATCTCATTCCCTACACAATGGCAGCGTACGCAAATAATTTTGGTAAAACAAACTGGACCCACAGCGAGGGCCTTTTTGTTTCGGGTGATGATGCTTTGCGCGAAACCATGTTGTATGTTGGCTTTGGCTACAAGGCTGACCGGCTGATAAAAAAATTGAAACTCGGGGTAACTCTAAAATATAAAAATGCAACCTATGGAAATAATAAAAACGGCGGCATCGGACAGGTTACCGGCAATGCCTTGGGCGTGGGACTGGACTTTGGGGCGATCTATCCCGTTCGGGAAAAAATACTTGCCGCGCTTGTATTAAAAAATGTATATGACACTGTTTACTGGAATTCTTCATCCATGGATGCATACAACCAGGGCAGTCCCTTGCGCCTCTCTTTTGGGCTGGCCCTGCAAAACTTTCCAAATACGACCATTGGCTTTGATCTTGAAAAAGCTCTGCACGCCGATATAAAGGACAGGTTGAACATCGGCATAGAGCGGTCATTTTTTCACCTGGTAAGCATTCGTGCCGGGGCCTTCCAGACTCTTCAGCCGACGGCCAACATGAATTATAGTGTGGGCCTTGGTTTTCAGTATCAACGAAATTCCGTTCGTTCGTTTTTTGATCTGGCTTATATGATTCAGGAATTGGAAAACAGCATCAGGATTTCTTTTACCCTGGGGTATTAACAAGATGTAACGCCGTGGCACCTTTGTTACTGGAGGGGAATCTCCATTTTTTAATTTCAACTCGTTCCCAAACTCATGTTTGTGAACGAAATAGCTGTGGAAGCTCTGCTTCGTTATGATGAAGCAGAGCTTCCCAAGTTCTTTCCGTCCCAAACAGGAGCTTGGGACGGAGGGGAAAAATCAACTTTATGTCTTTCTCCATCTCGTGCCGACGGTCTCCGTCGGCATGCCTTGCCGGACGCTCCGCGTCCAGTGCCGGTGCGTGCCGCAGAGCAGCGGAACGAGATATAAAGACGATTTAACTTTTATGTCTTTCTGTAAGAATCTTGTTAGAACGACGATTAAATAAAAGATTACAATTCCAGTGTTCCCCCGACAAGATTCCTGAATGACACCCTGGGATCAGTTACATTCCTGGCGATTTTATAATGTTTGAAATTTCTGTCGCATTTACAAGGCGTATTATTCTGCTGATAGCAAATTTTATCATTTTGCCGAATCCCATGCGACCCGGTGCCGGGGTACGACGCAGAGCGTCACCCAAGCATTCCGCCGCAGAGCAGCGGAACGAGGTTTAACGAGATTTAATGAGGCTTAAGCGGTTGGTAGAGATTTTCAATTGTTCTGGTCACCACAATAAAATGTGGTGCTGCTTCAATTTGTCACAGCACCATGATTTATCATGATGTTTATATCGTTGAGAATTGCATGAGAACTGCTTTCCATCATTCTCCTCATTTCCAAACTCATGTTTGAGAATGAAATAAAACTCGATAAAAAAGTATTGTTTTTGGAGTGAAAAACGATTATTATTAAAATAAAATATGGCCGTCGGAAAGCTTGAAAAATTGAATACATGAATTCTTTTCTATGTTAAAACCCCAATATCCTGTTCACACAAAGAAATGATGAATGAATTAATGCGATTAAATTATCAAACACTTATTGAAAATGTACATGACCTTGTTTTCACTTTAAACGGCAACGGTGAATTTACCTATGTGAATCCGCGCCTGGCAGAATTTACGGGCAGGGGAAAAACCGACTGGCTGGGCAATCGCTACGATCACTTGATTTATGACGAAGATTTGCTGTCTGCCAGAGAAAATCTGGAAAAAACATTCCAGGGGCAAACGCGTTCCTTTGAAGCACGCATGCAAAACCGCGACGGCACTGCGGTCTATTTCTCTACAAATTTAACACCTATTCTCGAAAGCGGCGAGGTCGTCGGGATTGTCGGTATTTCCCGCGATATTAATGAGCGTATGAAACTGCAACAGGAACTGACCGAACTAAAAAATTTCAATGAAAGTATCATCGAAAGTATGCAGTCCGGACTCATTACTCTCGATCTGAATGAGCGGATCATGTCATTTAATTCCGGCGCTCAGGAAGCGCTGGAATACAAATCTGCTGAGGTCAGGGGAATGCCGGTGTGCGATATTTTGGGGAAAGATGCCACGGATGTGATCCTGAAGCATAACGGCTCAACGTCCGTGCCGAAACGGGAGGTCACTGTTTTCACAAAATCCGGCAGGGAAGTGCACATCGGTTTTACCGTTACGCCGCGTTTGGATGATGAAGGAAACAAGGTCGGTACAATCATTTCATTCAAGGATATTTCCCAGATCAAAAGTATGCAGGCCGAAGTCATTCGCATGGATCGGCTGGCGTCGCTGGGTGTTCTTGTGTCGGGCATTGCTCATGAGATTAGAAATCCGTTAGCCGGCATCAAAACCATAACTCAAACTCTGGAAGAGGAATTGGGGGGAGATGATGAACGCAAAATTAAACTGGAGCGGATTGTTCGCCAGGTTAACCGCTTGGATGAACTATTGAAAACATTTTTTGACTATGTGAAACCGCGGCCACCTATGCGCAAAATTCATCATGTTCGGGATATTGCCCATGAAGTCCTTACCCTGGTTGATAAAAAAATTGCTGAAAACAAAATATCCTGGCATGAAAACTATGACGAGAACCATTCATACGTATTTGCAGATTTTCACCAGATTCAGCAGGTAGTGCTGAATCTTATCTTGAATGCCATTGATGCAATGGAAGATGGCGGCCAATTAACTTTGATGGTTGGACCGTCCGGGAAAGTCGATTCCGACGGCAAACGAACGAACAAATCAAATCCGAAACAAAATGAGAATAACGGTTTTGTGGAAATATCCCTCACCGATACAGGTGTAGGCATTAAAGACAAAGATTTGGAGAATATTTTCAATCCGTTTTTTACCACAAAAAGTAAAGGTACGGGGCTGGGGTTATCCATCGTTTACAGGATTGTAAACGACCATGATGGGAAAATCAGCGTAAACAGCACGGTCGGGGTGGGAACGACAATCAGCATTTTGTTGCCGTCAAAGGAGTTGGAAACATGAAAGCTAGTATACTGGTTGTGGATGACAACGAAGACCTCTGCCAAACCATTGCGGATGTAATGAAGAAAAATGGCTATCATGTTAAAACTGCATATTCGGGCGAGGATGCTTTAGCGATCATTGAAAAAAATCTTATCGATCTTGTCCTTCTCGATATCAAATTGCCAAAGATGGACGGGCTGGCAGTGTTGGCAAGAGTAAAAAAACTCTATCCCGATCTGTTGGTGATTATGATAACGGCGCTCACGGATGCACGACCCGCTGTGGAAGCCCTGAAATCCGGAGCTTATGATTATTTGCTCAAGCCTTTTGAACTGGACGAACTTCGGCTTGTTGTTGCCAAGGCGCTTGAAACGCATCGTCTCAAATTGGAGGTGGCCCGGCTTAAAGATCAGCAGAAGAGGCGTTTCCCAGCTAATAATTTCTTTGGTGCAAGCCCGAAAATCCAGGAAGTACAAAATTTGATTAAAATCATAGCCGGTACCCCGAGGACGTCGGTGTTGATCCAGGGCGAGAGCGGTACGGGTAAAGAGGTGGTGGCAAACGCCATTCACGCAACCAGCGCGCGCGCGGACAAATCGATAATTAAAATAAACTGTGCGGCCATCCCCGAAACTTTGTTGGAAAGCGAATTGTTCGGTCATGAACGCGGCGCGTTTACCGACGCCAAAGGAACAAAACGGGGTCTCTTTGAACTGGCGCATGGCGGCACCTTGTTTCTCGATGAAATTTCCAGCATGAAATTATCCCTGCAGCCCAAAATACTCCACGTATTGGAAACGAGCACATTTCGCAGAATCGGCGGCACCAGCGACATTACCGTGGACGTGCGTATCATTGCCGCAACGAATCAGGATTTGGAAACATGTGTGCGGGAAGGAACTTTTCGCGAAGATCTCTTGTACCGCCTCAAAGTCATGGTCATAAAACTTCCGCCATTGCGCGAACACCCGGAGGATATTTTGCCGCTGGCCAAACTTTTTCTCGAGGAGAACAATCGCGAATTTAACAAGAATATTCAGGGCATATCCCGGGAAGCGCAGAGAATGCTCAACCAATATCCCTGGCCCGGAAACGTTCGCGAATTGAGAAACGTGCTCGAACGTTCCGTCATTTTATGCAATCAGCAGGAGATCAGACCCGAATTTTTGCACCTCGAACCGCATGAACCCATCACAGTGCCAACGGTTGCCGGTCCATCCGTGGCGGAAGCCGGAGGGGATTCGGAAACGCTGGCCGAAATTGAGAGACAGCATATTCTTCGCGTTTTGGAAAAGAATAACAATAATAAATCGCGAGCCGCACGAATATTGAATATTTCCAGATCGACACTGCGGGAAAAGTTGAAAGAGTATGGCGTGATTTAAAAACTATTTTTTAGCAATTTCCTGTGGATTGCAGAATTTATTTTCATTATCGAATTCATTACAATGATAACTCAATCTATCGACACAAATCCAAAAGCTGAAAAAGTTTTAATATCTTTAATCCGTAAGGCAAGTCCGGCTAAAAAATTATTTCAAGTTCGTTCACTTTCTCAAATAATGATGCAGCTCTCCAGGCGCGCTATAGCAAGAGCCAATGAAAATATGGATGAACAGGAAATAAGTCTGATTTTCGTTTCTTATCATTATGGAAATGATTTTAAAACCAGGAGAAACTAAATTGAAAAGTTTTAAAAAAAATCTTTGCCCTATTTGTGGGGGAACAAAAAAGGCTGGGACAACCACATATATGGCAGATATCGGGTCAAGTGTAATCGTCGTTAGAAATGTTCAAGCATCAATTTGTGACCAATGCGGTGAAGAGTGGATTCCGGCAAATACAGCGCGTCAACTTGAGGGAATTATTAATGACGCTCGGAAAAATAAAAGACAAGTAGAGATTATCGCTTTGTGATATTTTCTTAATAACAGACCGGGAACACGGAAAAGAAATGACACAGAAAAAAACAGATGAACTTTTATAGATTTAATACCATCTTGCCGCGATCTATTATTTTCCGACCATCAATTTCTACACTAGCTTTGTAAACAATGCTTTCCAGATGGATTGGAATATTGACATGCCCCCCAAAAGAGATATTGTTGCCAATCGCTAAATGAATCGTTCCGCGAACCTTTTTGTCTTCCAAAGGGAATCCATTGATTCTGGCTGCGTCGTTTGTACCAATGCCGAACTTTACGATGTTGCGACTTTGCGGGCCAAACTTGCCAAGTTGGCGTCTTAGCTTTTGTGCTGCCGTCCCCCCGGAAATACGCGAAATCCGGCCGTCTTTGATTGTCAGAACGAGTCTGTCTTTATCGGCCTTATTGACGCCCATCCCGCAATCCACAACGAGCATCCCTTCCATTTTATTCTCATCAGGGATGATCGCGCTTTCGCCTGCAGGCAGTTCTGAAAATGATCCTGGGTGGTGTAGCAGCCCGGTATCGGCAAAGCCCGCATTCTGCCGGATGGGGATGTATAATTCGGTGCCGTTTGGCGCAGATATTTTTACTTCTTTGCCAATGGAAAGAATATCTTTGACTTTTTGACTCAGCCTGTTAATCTTTATAAAATTTGCTCCGGCCAACCGGGAAAAAGTCTGGTTGCTGATTTCGGGCATATTAGCGATTCTTGTTCCATTCTGCGTTGCGCGTATTCGTGCTTCTGTGTGCAGAATTGAAGGAGAGGTAACGGCAATTATTGCGCGGAACTCGCTCATCATCCGGGCGAGCGGATCGAATAATCCGTTTTGATGTGAGAAATGTGATAACTGAAGGAGATAAGTTTTGTGCGTTCGTCTGGAGGCTGCCTTGAACAGGATGTGGGCGATGTCCATGAGTGGTTCATTGGCAAGGACTAAAACGGGCTCATCCTTTTTTACATCCAAACATTTGAGGACAACAGTCTGTGCCGCAATTTCTATTTTGGTCATGAAAGGTCACCTTTTTTATCAAAGCGATTACTCTGCACGATCTTTTTCCTTCGCCGCCAGCGAAATAAATTGGCGTCTGGCAAGATGATTGATGAATAATCCCAACCGATCATAAATGGGCTCTACTTTGTCACCAAATTTTTCGCGAAGATTTTTGGCGATTTGAAAAACGGTCGTACGCCCGTTAATTTGCTGCCAAACCCAGCTCCCAAACTCATCCAGATGGATTTGAAGATCCTGATTTTTCATCCTGGGCAGCACATGTTTAACCATCCACTTGTTGGAAAATCTGGGTGTGAACAAGGTGATTAAACCGTCTTCTGCCTGCTCCCACCTTATAGCGGGAGCAGGGTACATTTCAAGTAAATTGGGAGCCTGTTCTTCCTGCAGCTCTTTCTTTTTCTGCGACATGAGTTTATTTCTTTTCTTCATTGATAACACGTTGTATTGGATAGTAAATAAGTACAAAAGCAAGCACAAGAAAAATAATCGCACCCAGCCACCAAAAACCATGGAACGATTCAGGCAGGCCTATCAGCGCTTTTAGGTTAATTTTGGAGACAACAAGCGCTGCAAGCACGATCCCTGTCAGCGCTTCACCGGCAACCAAACCGGAAGCCAATAAAAGTCCTGTATTCTCTACCGTTATCATTTTCTCGCTTATAACTTTTTCATCCTCATTCTTGAATTTCTTTTTTGTACTGCTTTCCACAATGTATTTTATCAATCCGCCGATAAAAATTGCAAAAGTCGTATTAAAGGGGAGATACATTCCGACCGAGATCAGCATGGGTGAAGGTGAGCCGATAAGAATTAAACCAATCGCAAAGAGCATTCCGGATATTACAAGGGGCCAGGCCATCTCGCCGCCGACGATACCTTTTGCCATCATTGCCATCAAGCCAGCCTGCGGTGCCGGAAGCGCATCACTGCCGATACCGCTTGCCTTATTCAAAAGCATGATGGGAATGACGAGCACCAGTGATGCTGCAATGACGCCAATCATTCCACCGATTTGCATGCGCCAGGGCGTCCCGCCGAGAATGTATCCGACTTTCCAGTCCTGCATCATATCGCCGGCAACACCGGCGACGACGCATACCACTGAAGCAACAGCAAGCACAGCGGCCACTCCCGGATCTCCTTTCATGCCAACCAGTACCATTAATAAAGCGGCGATTAAAAGGGTTGAAAGAGTCAGACCGGAAATGGGGTTAGACGAACTGCCGATGATGCCGACGAGGTAGCCTGCAACCGCGGCGAAAATGAAACCGGCTATTGCCATAACAACAGCAGCCAATAATGCCGATCCCCAATTGTGGCTAAATGTCTGGTAAAGCAGTACCATGCAGACAACGATCACGCCAATGGCAATTAAAACCACTCCAAATGGTGCATCTTTATCCACGCGGGCTGTTTTGGCAGAACCGCTTTCTCCTGCGGCACGAATGTCTTCCAAACCGCGTTTAATCCCGCCGATGAGATTGTTTCTCATGCTAAATAATGTATAGAAAGCCCCCACAAGCATGCCGCCAACTGCGATAGGTTTGACGGTGGAACTATAGGCTGCTTTTGCCATTGACGCCCAGCCATGACTCAATGCAAACGGTTCGATCTGATTTCCCATTAAAAACATCACAATGGGCATGAGGAACAGCCAGCCAAATACGCCGCCTGAAAAAGTGATTGCTGCCAGTCTGAAACCGATAATGTAGCCGACACCAAGAAAAGCAGGGGAGGAAGCCGGACTTTGCAAATACATGCCGCCTTTCATCGAAAAAAGCGCTTTAACTTTGTCACCCGTATTCGATGCAATTTCAACGATTTTGTTTTCACTGTTAACAAAGCTGATTTTGGAAATGTGAAAACTGAAAAATCCGGCTACTGAATCCTTAATAATCTGGATGCCGTTCGGATTTTTGAAAAGCTCAATTAATGCAGCAAGACCCATCGAGCCGAAAACGTACTTTGCGCCGGATTGTCCGCCCTGACCGGCTTTAACAATTTCTGCGCAGGCCTTACTTTCGGGATAGGGCAGCGTTTCATCTTCAATGAGCGTTCGTCGCAGGATGATTACAAACAGCACACCCAAAACACCGCCGACGAGCATGAGCAAGGTGCTTTTAAGGTAATCAAAATTTTCCCAGACACCGGCCATCACAAATGCCGGAATCGTAAAAATAGCTCCTGCTGCCAGGGCTTCTCCAACAGCGCCTGTGGTTCGAGCCAGGTTTTCTTCAAGAATTGTACCTCCCAAAGGTCTGAGAACAGCCATTGCGATGACGGCTGCGGGAAAGGTTGCAGCAACTGTCATCCCGGCTTTCAAACCCAGGTAGGCGTTCGCTGCGCCAAGTATAATTGCTAAAACAACACCCAGGAAAAGCGCCTTGAAAGTGAGTTCCTTCATCGTTATTTCCGCTTTGACGTAAGGAGTGAATTTGCCGAGACCCG
>JAADGR010000119.1:8789-10436 GCA_013152225.1 Calditrichota bacterium | reverse complement strand
TCAGTAACAACCATTCCACCTTCGCCAAGTGTGGAAATATTTTTCTGTTCATGAAAACTAAAACAGCCGGTAAAACCAAAAGAACCGGCTTTACGTCCCTTGGATTCTGCACCAAGAGCATGGCATGCATCTTCAACAACAGCGAAACCATTTTGTTTACTCAGCCCCATAATTTGGTCCATATCACATATTTGACCATACAAATGCACAGGAATGACGGCCCTGGTATCCGCTGTCAATTTTTCCTCCAGCTTTTGCGGATCGATATTATAGGTAACAGGATCGATATCAACGAAATCTACCTCTGCGCCCAACGTGGCCGGGGCTGCGGCTGTAGCGATCCACGTTAAGGGTGTTGTGAGCACCCGGTCTCCGGGGCCAATGCCCAAGCCAACCATTGATAGAAAAAGGGCTGCCGTACCGTTACTAACGACTCGGGCGTATTTTGTACCACAATACTCGGCAAAGTCTTGCTCAAATCGAATACAATAATCTCCACTGGTGGGAGCGTTTTGGCTGAGCACATCCAAAACAGCTTTTTCTTCTTCTTTACCATATTCATTACCAAACTTTATTTGCAAGTCATATTTTATTTTAAAACTACCCATGTTATTGTTGCTCCCTTTTAAAATTTAATGTCAGTTCCAATCCTTCTATCAAAGTATGCATTTGTGTCTTTAGCAATCTCTGTGCTTTTGAATTATTTAGCGATGCATCGTTTGGACGCGGCGCCCGTCCCGGCATGGAATTGGAATTTGTCGCTATAATCATTTCCGGTGAGAAACCTAATTTTTTTGCAATTTTCCTGGCCATGTCATAGCGTGTTAGACGATCACTGCCGGACAGATGAATAGTGCCGCGAAAATCACTTCCCGCCAGTTCAACCTGGGCACGCCCAAGAGTAATGACATCAATCGGTGTACGAATTTCATTCTCAGGGAATTTGACACTTTTTCCTGCCTTTATTTGCTCAATTGTCCTTGCCAGAAATGAATTACCTATTCCCAGAACCGGCAAGCCCACCACCAAAGATAGCCGGGTAACCACAGAATTCTCAACTAGTTTTCTAACAATTTGTTCAGCGCGAACTTTGGTTTCTGCATAAAAATTAATGGGATTAGGCTGATCTTCCTCTGAATAAAATCCTTTTTTTCCATCAAAAACAGTATCGGTGGAACAAAATATCATCCTGGTGCCGTTTTCGTTACATAAACGGGCTAAATTACTTGTGCCCCCCACATTTACTTCTTCGGCAAGTTCCTGGTTGTTTTCACAAAAATCGATATCAGCGATAGCGGCAGTATGAATGACCACATCGGGCTGTATTTGCTTAAAAAGCGCTTTGAGATGCTTTGCGTCACGCAAATCAAGAGAATAAACCTTTATTTCCCCCTGATCATTGGGCGCATCAATACGATCCAAAGCATGGACCTGCCAATCTTTGACGGCATGTACAATAACGCTGCCTGCAACAAAACCACTGAAACCGGTAATAAGAAGGTTCTTTTTCATTTAAACTCCTTTATATAAAGTCGCCTTTATGTTTCGCATCACAGAAAGGCGATTCACCCCAAGTTTTAAAAATATGTTTGCAATATTCCGCTGCACACACTAAAATCCCCACGAGGGATCCACTACAGGGACAAT
>JAADGR010000119.1:0-8776 GCA_013152225.1 Calditrichota bacterium | reverse complement strand
CGAACCGAGATTAAAAAGCTGCACCGTTACCCACCTGGATTTTTTAAAATCAATGACTTGCAGTGTATCCACAACAGTTTTATTAATTTGTACAGAATATCGAACCTGTAATTTTTCAATCTTGTCAGTTAATAATTTCAGTTTCTTTTCAATCAAAGTATCCCTTTTGGCCATCCCGGCAAATTCACCAAAGGTGGGTTCATGATTCAGATTGATTATATAGCGTTTTTTGTGTGTTTTAAAATAAGCTTTCGCTTCTTCATCTGTAACATTCAAATTTTTGGTGAAATAGGTACGCGTTTCTTCGTAAACCCATTTGTCACGCCATTGTTGAAGTTCTTTTTGCAGTTTTGGTGACTTTTCAAGATGCTGTCGTTCGGCTTTTTTGACCAAAAAATAGTCTCTTATTGTCAATGCCGCCGCATCCTTTAAAGCGCCGGGGAGTCCATTGGGATTTTTATCAATTGATGAAACGCGGTTTGGATTAAATTTTTTAAAAAATTCATTGATGGTCCAATTCCCCCCGGAAAAAGTCATAAAAACCATTTCTCCATTTTCTCGCAAAGCCTTCATAGCCGGCGCTGAGTCATCTGCCTGCTTTACTGCTTCCTGAAAAGATTTAACCGAATCACCTTTGCTCTTTTTCCATTCGGTAAAAGCTTTGCCTAATAGCCCAAATGCTTCTCCCTTCATAACAACTTTTTTAGAGGTCATAAAATGATCGACATATTTCACTGCTGCCGCCAAAAGCTTGCGATGAAAAAGAATCTTTTTAAATTTCGGCATTTTCGTTTTATACTCGCTGTCAAATACACCACTTCGACGGATGTCCGCAATTTGAAAAATAGCGTAATAGCCATTCAATTCAAGCGGATTGGAAATTTCGCCAATGGGCAGATTTTTTATTTGATCAAATATTTCAGGCGCAATTTCAAAGTAAGTAAGATAATCAGTTTCCAGGTTTTTCATATTAAGCTTGATTTCAGGGTTGGCGTGAAGTTTTTGCCCGACAACATCGGCATAACCGCGTGCCCGCATAGCTGTAACAGTTACTTTGGCATTGAGCAAATCAGGCTCTATCCAATAACGAAGTTTAAAACTCACTTTTGATTTATTAATGGCATCCTGAATTTCTTTTGCTGTGACATTTATTTTACTTTTAACTTTCTTTTCAAAGAGTGCTTCGACCAAAAGCTCGTCCAGAAGTTGTGCCTCTTTTAATCTTACATTTTGAGATTTATCAAATCCAAGGCGATACCCCTCCAGAGACAAGAGTTTTTCCTTAATCATGGCATTCAAGTAACTACGCTTTCGGTCATTTCCTCTCTTTAAATTGCCAAATCCAAACTCGTAATTCAGTTTAAAATCCCCGGCTGTTATGGTCTGATTTCCAATACGTGCAAGAACTTGTTCGTTATGATTTTTATCTTTCCCCAGGCAAGACAAAAAGAGTAAACACGTCACAAGTATTATTTTTTTTAAAAGCATAATGATTTCCAAGTTAAAAAAAGGCCGCTAACAAAATGTTAACGGCCTGTATTTCTACAAAATGACGGGCTATTTCATAATTGTCATTTTTCGAGTCCTTACAAAGTCACCTGCCTTAAGGTGATAGAAATAGATTCCTGATCCAAGGTTGGTCGGTTGCCATGTTACTTTATACTTTCCGGCAGCCTGGCCTCTGATATCCAGAATTGTTGCGACTTTTTGACCAAGGGTATTGTACACGGTCAGTTGAACGTCGGATTTTTCTCTCAACGAATAAGCAATCGTAGTTGAGGGATTGAACGGATTGGGGTAATTTCCAGACAGTTCCCATGTATAAACCATAGCGTTATTCTTATCGACACCGGTGAAGGTACCCAAAGGTGCATTGGTCGCATCGAGCGTTCCGAGGGTAACATAGAGTGAGTCTGTCGGTTCAATGCCTTCAAAACGAACAAGCGAATCTTGCACAGATGTTGCCGTTGCGGCTACCATAAACGTGCCTTCCGTTCCGTTGCGCACCAATAAAACATAATTTTCCGCCGGACCGGCAGCCAGGTTCAGTTTAAAGCTGGCATTTAGACTCTGGCCTTTAAAAGTTTCACTCATATCAAAATACCAAACACGTTTAAATCGTTGTTGCACTCCGCCGCTCACATCTGCGGCTGTCTGGCCGGTCAAACCATTGTTGCCGATAATCGCATACTTTTCTTCCGTATAGTTCTCAATATTGAAGCCTATTACCTCTTTCACAGGAGCCTTCTTCGCCAAACCACCACCTGATTGAAAAGGCGAACTGATCGTCATTTCATCGGAAGTATTACTAATAACAGGCTCTTCTCCTTCTAACTGCGAAGTAAAACCCCATATTGCTGCTATATCCTTCTCTTTCTGCATCGTCGCATCGCCCATTGGCACATAAGAAACTCGTGCACTCGGGCTATTGACGAGTATAATATCATGATGCTCAGGACTTAAATCTTTTACTGTATCACCACTGACATTGTCAAACTTCCAATATCCAACAAGATCGCTATAATTCGGATGATCCGTAGTTATTGGCTTATGACGCCACTCCTTTAGAGTCTTTTCGCTCAAGACTGTCTTCCAGATTCTGACTTCATCGATGCTTCCGTTAAAAGCAGGATCGTAACCATACGTCGGATCCTGTGCAAAGGCAAGTGGAAGCCCACTGGTTATGACATTTTGATAGGAATTATCTTTACTTAGAAAAACATCGTTAACAAAGCATGTTGTTTTTGTTGTATCTACAATAATTCCAACATGTGCCCAGCGATGTAGCGGAACTTTGGCGACATAAATTTTGACTCCATTATGGTCTGCATCATGAACGCGCATGCGTACCTGGCCCTTATCTTCATAAATAATCCAGCCGGGATTACTGCCACCAGACCAATCTTTGGTTCCCAGAATGGCCGGATCACCATAGTATGGACCTGTTTTCATCCACATTTCCACTGTAAATTTACCACCAACCGGTATATCAAAATCTGAGGAATATGGTACATAACCATATTGATTAAGAGCAGCGTTGAAAACCATGGCCTTTCCTGCCGGGGTCTTTTCGCTGCTGAAATAATGTTCGTATCCTCCCTTACTTTGTACAGCTTCGGCGTTAAGAGCCAGATTATAAATTCGGACATATTCTGCCTTGATCGCTGAATCTTCGCCATCGTTATCAGCAAAGAAAAGTACTTTTCCTCCCGGTACCAGCGATAGCGCTCCATCCGGGGTTATTGATTTTTGCAACACCGGGCTTCCATCCAGGTAAACCACGGCTTCGGAGGGACTGACAGTGAAGAATATTCGGTAAATTTCATTTGTCTTTAAAGTGTCGGAGGACCAGCCAAGCTCATCCGAACCGATTTGACCTCGTGCATTAATCTTCAATACGGCGTCATTCAGATTTGTCGTATCTGTCTGTAACAACGTATACTGGACATCAGCCTGAGGTAAAATAGCGTCCATTTCAATACTATACATATTGACATTTTCGCCACCACGGGGGCCTATGTCGACTTTTGCCTCCAGGTAACTTCCTTTATCCACGCTGACTATTCCATCAACAACACCGGCACCATCGCCGACGGGTGCGATAGGATTTCCATAAAAAACACTGGATAAAAAAGGATTCTCGGGATTATCAAACTCCCAATCCTCGACAGGAAATCCAAAAGTTACGACATGACCATAGCCTCCCATTGCCTTAACTTCTTCGACGCTCAATTTACGATCATAAAGTGCAACTTCGGCTACATCAACGGCTGCATCTTCACCATCATTGTCTCCAAAAAGATTAACGACATTGCTTCCCGTCAGAAAGGCAGACAGGGCAAATTTCCCGTCAACTCCTCCACTGACCAGGTAACGTGGAATACCCCACAGTTGTCCATCCAAATAATAAACGGCATTTGCGTAAAAGTTCGTATCGCCCAGATCGATGGTCACAACCATCCGATACCAACCCACCGTATCGGTGGCAAAAGAGGTAAGTCTGTCACCCATGTGGAGTGAGCCGGGACCAATTCCACCGTCTTCTTCAATAAACGATTCCGCATCGTTTTCATTAATATTCGGATCGGTGGAATAAAAAGCATAGTATTTGCCGGTACCCGAAGCAAGATGAAAATCAATAACGAATGAATACTGATTAACACTCGTTGCTCCTTCAGGCCCGTTTGCTAAAATATTGTGAGCGCATTTTAAATACGTTCCCAATCCAATTTCAGCGGCTCCATTATCGGCTGAGGGGCCGTTAACGGCAAAAAATTGTGGTGTTCCACCTTCCGCATTTGTTAACGCAACGAGGTCATTTCCAACAGTGGCTGCACCCAAATTTGAAGGATCATCAATTTTCCAATGCCCCACAAGTCCATCGGTAGGCAGATTTATTTGAGCTAAAAGACTGCCAGAAAATACAATCAACAAGAATGCAACAAATCTCAAGGATTTCATAGCTTACTCCTATTTTTGTTTTTTGCGTACTGTCAAGTTTAATGGTTTAGACTTTTAATGTTTTTTTGCCATTTCCTCCTTTCATGTTTTTAATCCTCTCGGCTAAAACTAATTCCAATTGAAAATCTGTGGCTGTTTTCCAAAAGCCCCCAATCGGAATATGCATAATCCATGCGAAACCCCATGCGGCCGGGATGATAGTAATCTATACCGCACCCCAGGGTTAAGCCGTTTATACTATCGTCCTCAAAGAGATTTTCATGACCACCACGAACGTAAAACATACCTGCAAAACCGTACTCGATACCGAGATTAATACTTTCCTGATTATCGGTAGGATGTAGTAAATCTACGGCTATAAGTAACGAACCCAGCATGCCAAGGTCTTTTTCATAAGAAATGCCCGCACGTAACGTCATTGGCAAAGGATATGAATCGGTTTTGAATTGTACCGGTACACGATCAATGTTCGAATTCTTTTTATCAGGATCGACAGTCGAATCCATATCTCTTCCACGTAACCGGAGCTTGGTACCGAAATTAGTCATACAAAAACCAAGCTTTAAACCCTTTAGTGCGGTTTCATAAAAAATGCCAATATCGAGAGCCGCAGCGTTTCCGGCTTCATGCCAGATTCTTTGGTTTATCCATTTTGCCGACAATCCAAACGAAAAACGGTCGGTGAGAGCCATTGCATAGGAAAGAGAAACCGCAACATCACGCGCATTATAAGTTTCTCCAGTACCTTCCGGCCGCCGGACTGTTCGCACAGGCTGATCACCATAACCCAATGAATTCACACTAAACCCCAGAGCCGAATTGAAGAACGACAGGGGTAACACACATCCGAAAAAGTCGTGTTTGGTATCCACAAGCCACTCGTTATGCATAAGTTCAATTTGTGGACTATTTATCCAGGCAATACCCGCCGGATTATAATAAAGGGCTGTGGGATCATTCGCTATTGCGGCATAGGTTCCGCCCATGCCCATTGCACGTGCTCCAACTCCGATCTCTAAAAATGATGCAGCGGTTGTACCGGTTGCACGCACATTTATAATAAATTGGGGCCAAGCATTTGACTGAAAAACCGTTATGGCAAAACACACAAATAGTATAAATCTATTTATTCTGGCCATACTTTAACCTTTCAATTGTTATTTAATGACTGCAAATCTGCCAATTTTCTTCCCGATACCGGGCGCCTCCACAACATAAAAATATATACCGTGCGCAATCTCGAGTCCATCCAGGGTCAACATATCCCATGTCAAACGTCTGTCATTTCCCGTGGAGTGGTACTCGAGCTTGCGGACCATTTTCCCTGCCGCGGTAAAAATGGAAACCGTACAATCTTTTGGTAATCCGACAAAATCGAGTTTCCGCGGCGGCATTCCTTCCGCATCATTAACAACAATGCGCTCCGTTCCGTTGTAGGCGATGTATGGATCAGGTACAACATAAATATTATCAAGATCACCTGTAGCTTTTGCGCTACTAAGGGTATCACCTATCATTGTAAACTCGAAAGAATCATTTCGATCAAATGATTTAGAGGTCTTGATCTTAAAGATATCGCCGTCTTGCGGTATTGTTTTATCAGTGCTATCATCTGCAGAATAGTGAAACTTCCATCCCCAGAACAGTTGATTCTTTTTCCCAACCAATGCAACCTGATCATTCTCGCTAAGAACTCCCTTTTCACTTTGATCGAAATGGAAAAAAGGAGTTTTAAAAGCATTGTCAGGGTCGGTAACATCCCACACCTGAAAATTTGCAGGTTTGTGAGTATAAAAAGAAGTATCAGCACCTGATTGCATAATTCTTATCTCATAGTCTCGGGGGAGACGAATCCCACTTAACTTTTCGGTAATATCATCGATGGTTAACTTTGAACTCCCAATGTCCCAATACGAAGTATCCAGAGCTATTTTATCATTAAATAAAAGTATCTGAAAACCATCGACAAAAAATTCCGTCTCGTTATCCGGGTTAGCAACCCCGATTAAAGCCTTGTTTCTGGTTTCGGAACGTATTTTCATAAAGCTTAGATGACCGGCATAACTGGAGTCGATTTTTTCGAAATCACCATCATCCTCAAATTCGAGCAGATATTTTTCACCCGCTTTTACTTCAAAAGGATTGATAACTTTTACTTTAACATGGCCGGTACCATAGCCGGATTTTTGAGTGATGCCGTCTTCACTAAGACTGGGTTCTACCCATCCAGCCATTGGTTCCGTCGGCGTCACTTCAGCGGTATTCCTATCGAACGAAATTGGTCGGCCTAGTTCATCTGTCTGTATCGACGCTTTACATTCTGTCGGAGAAATCGATTGCAAACCTTCCAAAGGAGAAAATTCGGGATAATAACCGGGGTCATACCCTCTATCGACTGAAACAACTGCGTAATAATAGGTTCGTCCATTATCGACATCATTATCGACATAAAAATGCTTTAAACCGCTGTCCGATCCCATATCATAATGTGCACCAAGGTCACTTTCAGGCCCATACTCGCTACCAATACTAACCGGCATGAGCCCTTTCAACCCGTCTTTTTTATCGAAAATAACCAAGGGTTTAAAAAGCAAAGGATTCCCAAAAGCATCCGTTATTGTTTTAATATCTGTAAATGCCGGTTCGGTACTTTTGTAGATATAATATGCCTCAAAATCGTAGCCATAGACAGGATCATAAGAATATTCGGCATTTTTGTCCCAACGGAGATAGACTTTTTTATCGCCACCGGTAGCAGTTAGAATGGGTTGACTGGGTGCTTTGGCAAAATTATAGTCATGATCATAAATCACTTGCATGGTTCTTTTATTGCGAATAATATCATTCTTGTCATTACCAAAAAGCAAGGCAATGGCATAGCGGTGCGTTTCGCCCGCGTTAGCCCATTCGACGAATCCACTGCTATAGGTCCAGCAAATATCGGCCTGATAACCTGGTTGTGTTTTAAATGTGCCCGGTAAAAGTTCAGTTTGCCAATACTCTTCGGGATTTGTTAAACGATTGTCTGTCTGTTTAAGGTACATCGATGTTAAACCAACCTGGTCTGATTCATCGTTATCGGTATTTTCAAAATTTGGTTCTCCAATATCGGGAACACCATTGGCTTCACCTTCATCCGGACCCGGATAGCCCGGTGATAACGGGCCAAGGCCGTCATGGCCGAGGTCGTCGTTCAGAGGTTCGCATTCCAGCACACCATTAACTTCCCGGCAATCCCATTTACCGTTCCCATTCATGTCTTCCCAGGACTTCCAATCTCCATCATCGTCAATGCCGTTATTCTGGCTTTCGTCAATCATGCCATCTTCATCATTGTCAATACCGTCATGAGCCAGTCCCGGACTCTCTAAAAAAGCGAAACCCAAATATCCAATGGGCAAACCATTCGCTGCGATACCAACCCGATTCCATGCAAAAGTGATATCAACTTTAGTATTAAACCTCGCATCGTCACCTCCATTTGACTCTCCCAAGTCAGGATCAACCCACATGCCCACAACACATTTGTTCAGAGATTTTGCCTTGTCTTTTAAAGTCACATCGAAAATGGATACCAAAATATCTTCGGCTAAGCGAGCACTCCATTGGTAAGCACGAGATTCCACCTGCAACCCCAGCCCGCGCTGGCCATCAGGCCATGGACGGTGATCATCCTCAAAAGGATAATATTTAAAACGATCATTTTCATGATCATCCATTACATAATAAGACTCTTGATCTGCTCGTATATATGCACCATACTCACCGTTCCAGTAACCGGCACGCGGCCCTTCAACTTCCTCTCCCGGCTCCCTGTGGTCCCCAGGGTATGAACCGACAGGCCACCATCGAGGCCAGGTTTCTTTGCGGCTGCTCAGTGCATACCATCCAACGACATTTTTCATGGATAAATCTAATACGCCATTGCCATTGAAATCTTCCGGCTCCTGCAGCACACCATCGCCCTCACCTTCGTCGCCGGTTCGCGGATACCCATCTAACCCGACATCTTCACTGATACCATATACAAGTGGAGTTTCTTGCGACTCGGGCTGATCGAGATTGTAATATTTTGGTAAGGGTTCCCAAGCATATAAATGACTGCCATCCGGCGCCTGATTATTCGCGCCACCACTTCTCGTCCAATGATCCGAAATAACATGGATGGTATCGCCGTTTATATCAGTAACTTCGGCTGCTACATAAAAATCTGTCGTATAGATATAATTGACCCAGTTTGAGCCTTTTGGCCATCCTATAATTGCCGCACCACTAATATTCCTGTTTCCAACCGCACCAAAATTAACCAGTCCAC
>JAADGR010000495.1 GCA_013152225.1 Calditrichota bacterium | reverse complement strand
TTTAATACCAACATGGCTGACTATGATTCTGTGCGGCAAATGGGCTATGCTTATGATTCCGATGGCGGCCCGGATACCTATGTCGGCATTTCCGTCCTTAACCAGACAAGCATTTCTTATCACGCCATTTTCAATGACGAAAACGACCCGGACAATCCTTCGTGGGGACTTTACGACGGGTTTACAGATGAAGAAAAATGGCAGGCGATCAGCGGGGGTGTTGAATTTAAAACAGCCGGGCCGGGTGATATATCCCATGTCATTGGTACCGGCCCTTTTCCAATCGACGGCAAGGCCAAGTTGGAGTTGGGTTTTGCCCTGCTTGCCGGAGATAACCTCAGCGACCTCCAGGCCAATGCGGATTCGGCTAAAAAAGTCTGGGATCGGTTGCTCTCTACCACCGTCGACGACAGAGATAAACCAATGCAACCCGGTGCATTCGCGTTGCAACAAAATTATCCCAATCCCTTCAATCCGCTTACCAACAATTTCGTATCAAATTCCGCAAAATGATTATGTGGAATTAAAAATTTACAACACGCTGGGACAAATGGTACGAACGCTTGTAAATAGAAAACAAACCGCCGGAAATTATTCCGTGCAATGGAACGGGCTGGATGAAAACGGCAGACAGGTAACCAGCGGCACTTTTTTGGTAAAGCTGCAAGCCGGGGAATTTTCCCAGGTACGCAAGATGGTGTATTTGAAATAAGGAAAATTATCTCATTCCCAAACTCTTGTTTGGGAATGGAATAATTCGGGAAGCTTTGCTTCATAATGAAGAAGCTCAGCTTCTCAAGTTTTTTCCGTCCCAAGCGCAGTTTGGGACGGAGGGAAAAAATCACAAAAATCAAAAATCGTTGATCATCATTCTTAAATCGTCTTTTCCTAACTCAGCCATCCCATCCTGTCCCATTTCACCAAGTTCAAAAACTCCGGTTCCGGGTAGCGCAGTTCTCTTGCCCGCGCCAGAGTCTTTTCATCCAGATAATCGCCGTCGGCCGCAGTCAGCGCTTTTTGCAAATACTCCATGCGATCGATGCCGACGAGCACGGAGGAGACCTGATTGAAGGACAGAGCGAATTTAGTCGCCAGCGTCGGCAGGTCGGGGAGAGAGTCGCCGAGCAGCTCCTCGTACAGTTTGAGGTGCGCCTCGACGTCTTTCAGCGCCGGATGCAGATTCCGGCCCTTTTCACTCAAAATGCCTTTGAACAAAACCGAGCGAACCACAATGCCGACGCCGCGTCGCGCGGCCAGCGGGAACATTTCCGACTGTGATTGATCCATCAGATTGAACGGTACTTGCAGAACATCCCATGCACCGCTGTCGATGGCCTTTTGTGTTTCTTCCACTTTGTAGGTGGAGACGCCCGTGGCTCGGATCAGTCCCCTGGCTTTCAGATTTTGAAACGTCTCGGCAATATCTTCATGTTCGAGAATCTCACGGTCGGCCTGGTGCAGCATGTAGACGTCGACGAAATCGCTTTGCAGCGCCGACAGACTTTCGTGCAACGACGTTTCGATGATCTTTTTCAACGCGTCCGAATCTGCCAGGCCTCCTTGGCTGTCGCGGAAATGGCGGCATTTTGTGCAAATGACGACGCGATCCCGCCTGTCCCTAAACGCCTTGCCCATGATGGCTTCGCTGGCGCCATACATGCGCGCCGTGTCGAAAAAGTTGACGCCGCTGTCGATGGCCGCGTGCAGCAAACGGATGGCCTCCGATTCCGAGAGCATATCGGCCTCGCTCTGCACGCCAATGCCGTAGGGCAGACCGATCTCGACGCCGCCAAAGGCGATTTCCGAGACGCGGATGCCCGTATTTCCCAAGGGTCTTTGGTTCATATTTTTATATCCTCTTAAAAAGGCAAAACAATTTGGGGCAAAACGATTCACGACTCCGGTAAATTGTTTTGCCCTTATCGTCTTGCCCAAAATCGTTTTGCCTTGGCCATAAAAACGGTCATCATCGCTTTTGCGATTTCAAAAGAACGCTCAAACCAATGCTGATGACAATGCCGACCAAAAAGGAACCGGGAATGATCCAGAGAAACGAGATGGTGACGCCAAACAGCTCCTGCGAAAAGCTGATCAGCGCGGCGACGATGCCGCTGACGATCGTGCCGATAAACGTCCCCGCGGGAGTGGCCTTGCGCACAAACATGGCCATGAAGAACGGCACGAACAGCGGCGCCACCAGCAGGTTGATGGTCTTGTAGGTCAGCTCCAGCAGATTGCCCTTGATGTTGCCGATGACCAGGCTGAGCAACACGATGACGACGCCGATGCACACCGAGATGATTTTCGCCAGTCTGAGCTGGTCGGCTTCGGCAACGGGGCTTTTTCGCAGCCGTACAATAAAGTCGTTGATGATCGACAGGGCGGAGGAATTGATGCCCGACGACAAACTGGACATGGAGGCCGCCAGCAGACCGGCGATGACCAGCCCGGAAATTCCCGCCGGCAGGCCGATGACGATGAAGCGCGGAAACAGCAGATCGGCGCCGTCAATAATGGACGATCCGGTCGGCAAAAGCTCCGGATGCATTTTGAAATAGGCAAAGAGCGCCAGTCCCAGGACGGCGAGAAGAAAGTAAACCAGGAGATTGGAGATAAGCGAGCTGAGATACATGCGCCGCGCGGCTCTCACATCCTTTGTCGCCAGGTAGCGCTGAATGGCCATCTGATCGGAGCCGGCCGTGCACACATACCAGCCAAAGGTGGCGATAAAGGCGGTCAAAAAACTGACCCGCACCTTGGTGTCGAAAAAGACCCAGCCGGCCCACTGCTGCGGCCATTGCGCCGGGATGATGGCGGAAACGCTGCCCAACTGTTTGATGATCAACAGAATGGCGAGAATGGTGCCGCCGAACAAAATGAACGTCTGCACCACATCGGTCAGCACCACGCCGCGCAAGCCGCCGAAAGAGGTATAGGTCACGGTGACCACGCCCATGACGATGCTCACCATCAGCGCCGTCTGCTCCGGCCAGCCCATGAGCGGCACAATGACCTTTTCGGCGACCATGTAAATGATCACCGCCATCCAGACAACGCGCATGATCAAAAAGTAGCTGGAAGCGAGAAGGCGGTTGCGCAGGCCCAGGCGGGTCTCCAGCAATTCGTAGGCGCTGGTTATTTTGAGTTTCATGATAAAGGGAATAAAAAAATAGGCGACAATGACGTAAATAAACGGCAACGACGCCACCATGGACCAAATCATGGGGCCGTGCTTGATCATTTCGCCGGGCATGGAGAGGTAGGAAACGGCGCTGAACATGGTGGCGAAAAGCGAAAGTCCGACGCGCCAGGATTTCATATTGCGGCCGCCGAGCATGTAATCGTCGGAATTTTTATTGACACGGGAAAAATAAAAGCCGACCAGCAGCATGCCGATGCCGTAAGCGATGATGACGATCCAGTCCAGGCCGCCGAGGGTTATCTTGTCAGGGGTCATTAGCTGTCTCCGGGGTTTTGCACTTTATAAATCAGAAATCGTTAATCATCTTTTCAAGCATACCAACTGCTGTTTCCACAAAAACGCGACCCGCCTCCGCCGGAAAGATGCTGTTCGACGCTTCGTAGCCGCCTTCCTTCTCCGCTTCCTCGGTGACGAGATAGCCCGCCAGCACGCCGTTGGACAAACTGGCGACAAAGGCCTTTTGGGGCGACTTTTCCTTGATCATCAACGAATACTCGACGAACAGTTCCCCCGGCAAAAAGACAAAACAATGCTCGCCAATGCCGATGACGTCGATCTCCGCCGGCAGCACGGATTGGTAGACCGGCTCCAGTTCGGCGCCGGCCGCCATCTCGGCCAGTTTTTTGTTTTCCTCGGCGCCGAACCCGTCCACCTCGGCGGTGCGGATGTGGGAAGCAGGGGCGCCGCCGCGACGCAGTTCATCCGGTTTGTCTCTGGCGGCCTTTAACTTTTTTTCCGCCTCTTGCACGGACATGAATTCCTTTTTCGGCAGCATCACCGCGGCTTGTTTCACGGAAAGCTTGAGCCGTTCGGCAAAATCACGATCATCCAGGCGTTTTACGCCCTCCATGATGCGCCGTCCCAGCAGATAGCCCAGGCGCTGCGCTTCGTCAAAGGTGTTTGCCGTGACGTAATGGCGCGGCGACTGGTTTCCGGCCGGGCCGGTGTGATAGAGCAAGATCACATCCTCGCCCAATTCCCGCTTGATATATTCTCGGGTGTAACCCGGAAAATCCGCCGAGTAAAGCTTCGAATCCTCGTGCAGCACCGTGGGGTGCATGCAATAGACGGTCGACAGGGCAAAGATGTGATCCGTTTGCGCATCCTTCAGCACAAGCACGGGAACCTCGGGGTCGACGGCGTCGCTCTTGCTGCGGCGATTGCCGCCGACGCCGGAGCCGTCCGCCGTTGTTATGGCGATTGTGCACGCGCGTTTGTTCTGAAACGCCTGCACGTAGACCTGCACCAGCTTTTCCACCAGCTCGGAAATATAGTCCGGGTCCGCCCTGGGCACCACGGGATCGTAAAAGATATCGCTAAAGGTCACCGGACCGGAATGGGTGTGCGACGCCGAGAGCATGAGATTTTGTCCGGGAATGCCGGTGGCCGCCTGCACGCGTTCCCTGACTCGCTCGGTAATTTCCCGGGAGATAAAGATGACATCCACGGCGCAAAATCCGATCTGCGTTTCGCCGTCGTCAAGGATCAAGGCGGAAGCATACAGCGGATCGTGCACGCCCTCGCTGATCCGCTCCACATGAGGGTAGCCGTGCAGGAACATCGGCTTTGGCGGAGTGACGTCGATGATGGCCGCACCTGCTTTTAACTTTTTCAATTATTTTCTCCAAAAATCAACATAAATCCCAAATAAGGCAAAACTATTTTTTAAAAAAAGGGGCTCCTACAGAATCTGTGGGTAAAAAAGGAGACAGTGATGCTCGTAAAAACAATACTCAATCATTGCCTTATAATCGGGATAGTCCAGCACATTGAAATGCAGATTGCCTTTCGGGATCGCAAAATGTTCAATGACTCTATAGTTCAACCCTGTTTTCACCGGCCTTGTCCAGCACGATTTGAACATCGCTGGGAATCTTTCCTTTTTGCTGACACGCTGTAAGAAACAGAAAAATCGAAATTGATAGAACAATGTGTTTCATTAGGAAGATTAGAACGTTAGCCTGAATCGGCAAATGACTATTTAATATTCATGTCATTCAGGACGGAATCCTGTGGCGAATGTTTTATCATCAGGATGTACGTATAAATTATGAGATATCTCGTTACTTGATTTGTATCTCCAGGAGTTGGTCGTTATCTTGACAAGATTCATGCTGAATGACATGCTGGACTCACACTCACTATCATTGAAATGTTTTTTTCTGCTGTTATCCTTTTGGTAAAATTATGCAGCCGCACTTTCAGTTTCTGCTGCAAAAAGGTCTTTATATTGTTGATAGGCCATTGCAATTTTATCATCATAGCGGTTCTTTTTATACGCAGGCCCATTGTATCGCCTTGCAAACTCAGCCCAATTTTTGTTTTTTAAATGTGACAATATCTTTTCGTGCTTGATAAAGTTACAAAAAGCCCGCAAGTGTTCGCCTTCATCTTTGAGTTGTGCTTCAACAAAACTATGAACCGTATCAAAACCTGCAGCTTTGTAATTGAATCCCATAATTTGAAACAAGCCCCACGATGCAGAACACAACGCGGCTTCCTGATGGATCAGTTTGGCGCGTTCCAGGCGATCGTATTCACCTTCTTTGCCGCGATAATATTTTTTCGTCCAGTGTTCATATAATATTTCCGGATTTCCTTGCACATACTGCATCGGATCGACATTGCGTTTCTTTAATTCGCGCCAGAACACGTGTCCCTCAAAGAGAATCTTTGGCCGTCCGTCGCTTAAAAAGCCGCTGCCTGCGGATTCTACTTTTACAACAGCCTTCAACGCAGCAGCATCGACTCCCAAGTCTTTGGCTGTCTCTTTTATTATTTCATCGGAAAGTCTTTTATTTTCTTCCAGTTCATTAACCTGGGGAAATTCTTTGATGAGCTCCTCAGACACTTCCTCTTTCTTTTCAAGACTCACGGGCTTGTCGACAACCCCGGGAACTGCCGGTTCTTTTACCTCTATCGGTGGAAATGCAGGTGTAGGCGCAGGTTCCCCTTCTTTTTCCTCTTTTTTAGATGGTTGGAGGTACTGGAGAGATTTGCTGCCGAAATAGAATGCAACCATCATTAAAAATGCGTCGACGAAAAACTTAAAGTTGCCGATGTCGCTAAACTGCGGATAACCGATGGCCATGATCAGCATGGAAATGCCGCCCATCAGCAACGTCAGTGCAATCGTCCCGCGCACCGTCCCTGAAGGCAGCCCAAAAGTTTCATCTTTGTATGGATTTTCCCTTGGCTCTTCCAGGTCTTTGGGATCAACTTCAAAGCCCATCTCTTTCTTCTTACGCGCATTATCAATTCTCGCCCAGATGTCCTTCCATTCCGCATCGGAATATCCGAGGTTCACATTATAATAAAATATGGCCCATAAATAATAGCTCAATAAAACACCGACCCATAAAAGCATGAGTGACAAAGCAATTCTTTGAAAATCATTGCTGATATCATGAAAAGCGCCCAATAACACGGCCAGACTGAAACCGATAAAAACAATCATAATACCGGTAATGAGGGCAATAACCAGTTTCTGCGCGATAGGATTTTGCCGGGGATTTCTTGTTTTAGACATAATTCACAATCCTCCTCATAAATTCACTGTCTTTCAATTCTTAATCTGTTGCTTTGCCCATTAAAAAACCGACGGTAACGCCGGAAAGAGCAGCGACGGTTGAATAGATAAACATTTTGAATCTGGCTTTTCTTAGCTCGGTCAGCGCGCTGTCTGTATTTGCAGTGGAGCGCGTCACCAAAGAGTCGGCTTTTGTTGTAAACTCTTTGTAGCGGTCGATAGCGCTGTCCTGTTTTGCAATATACTGTTTGAGTTGGCTGTTAAACTTACTGCGTACATCGTTCGTCTCGTCAAGCTTGCCGGTCATCGATTTATATTCCTTGATGAGCGAATCATTGAATGCAATTTTATTTCTCATTTGCAGATATTTAAAGCTGCTAAGGATGTAAATGCTGTCGCATTTTGCCGTGTATCTTGCCCCGTGCATCAAACGCAGAACAGCTTGTCTGTTTGTACACGGATCGGGAATTTGGGCCTGAAGGCCAAAAGCACCGAGCAGTAAAAAAATGAGCGGATAAAACATTCTTTTCATCAGTTTTTCCTCCATTTTAAAGTTCCCCTCTCACTTCATAAACATTCTCATCATACTTTTTTTTGTCTTCATCGCTCAATGTCTGGTAAAAATTGTCCGGACCTGATTCTTCCATTCTGCGAATTTTATTACGGATTATTGCAATTTCTTTTTCGCGCTCTTTTATTTTCTGCTCATAAAGAGCGATTTCCCGCCTGTGCAGAGATCTTTCCCTTTGTAATTGATCGTCCAGATTTCTTAATCCCTGGCGAATGTTTTCCACTTCCAGCTTAATCTGTTCGTTTTCGCTGCGGATCGCTTTTTCCGATTTGCTTGGGCCGAAAATGGATCCAAGCTTTTTAAAGATGGCAATGATGAATCCCAGCAAACCAATGATCCACAACCATACGGCCTTGATCGCATCCCCGAGGGAGTAAATGAGGTCGTGCAATAGTTTGCCATTGCCGGTAACCAGCAGCGCCAATGCAAGGACAAGAAGAAAGCCTGCACTAATTAAAATTGTTTTTATGAGTTTTGCCATGTCCTCACCTCATCAAGTTCAGAGCGTTATGATCAGTGGTGATTTTTGAATTTTTTCGGAATTGACAATATGATTTTCGGAATGGTATTGGTCGAAATGCTATAAACAATTAACCTGTCGGAATTTTGTTTTATTCCCAAACGATTCGGTTTTTTAGAGCAATCCTGCAAAGCGATGTCCTGAAAAGTGTTTCACCGGATCGTCGATTGCCATTGGCTCGCGCACCAGAAATGGTTCCCCATATTTTGCGCCGATTTTGTGTCCCCAGTATTGTCCCTTTGTTATGATGGTCTGCAAAAATTCCGGGGTGCTGATGTAGGTCGCACCTTCATCATTGTGCTCTTGAGAATCATTATGAAACTGGCTTTTGTAAGCCTGCATCGCTTTGATTTTTTCTTCAAATGTTTCGGAAACGTCAACGATAAAAGAAGGGATGAAATCGTATATTTCCATGCAATAAATGATCTTCGCAGGGCGATGCTGTGGCTGGCCTGTGTCGATTTTTTCCAGCCCGGCGAGAAATGCCGCTTCCCGAACAAGATGTGAACAATTGCTGTGATCCGGATGACGGGTTTGCCAATGCGGAGTAAAAATGATTTTTGGCCGGAGATCCCTGATTTGCGAGATAATCTTGAGTTTATTCGTTTTGTTGACCTGAACATTTCCGTCCGGAATATCAAGAATCTTATTCACTGAAAGTTGCATAATTCGGGCAGCGTTTTCATTCTCCTGCTTGCGAATCTCGGGCGTCCCCCGTGTACCCAATTCCGCAGTTGTCAGTGAAATAACGCCGGTTTGATAGCCGAGACGTTCAAGTTTAATAAGCGTCCCGGCGCACATTAATTCTACATCATCGGGATGAGCGGAAATAGCGAGCGCATCGACTTGCATCATTTTATAACTCCAAAAGTTGATGTTGGTGATTATTCACATTGATCGCCCGGAACAATTTTTCCAAAAGCGTCCAATCGTATTTTATCAGAAAAGGAATAATGTTCAGCTTGCGTTCCTGTAAGGTTCCCCCGGGTTTTAAATTCTCAGAAATTGATAAGAACTGATTATTGAGGATACTCTGCTTTTGGCGCAGGGCATTTGACACTTTATTTTCCAGGATATTGAATTGATGAACCAGGCTTTGCTCTGTTTTTATAAAAGCCTTTTTCAAAGTCGGGTCGATCGCTGCTATTTCATCACCCAACCCGGGTAAAGCGTTTTGCAACTGATTTTTGAACTCGTGGATTTTGTGTTCGAGATCGGCAGGAATCATGGACTTGAAAATATTTTCAGAGGCAGCCTTTTCGTCAGCGATAAATTCAGCCGCTGTCAGTGCAAATTTTTCCAAATGCCTTTTCACTTTTGCTTCGATCAAAGTGAATCCGGCCCGCGGAAAAACGATTGGCAGGCATGGGTAAATCGAATGCTTTATAAACATCTTTCAACTGCGCCCAGTAGGCAATTTCACCCGGGCCGCCGACATAGGCGATTGTTGGAAACAATGTATCCTCAACAATCGGACGCAGAACAGCTTTGGGACTGAGGTTTTCCGTTTGCTGCAGGAGCGCATTGACATCGAACAGTTCGCCGGAATGCATGTTTCGAAATTTCTCGCCCTCTCTTTGCAAACTATGTCTGCCGTTTTGTAAAATAAATAACCCGGGCCGATCTTTGTGCACGGGAATTTGCGCGTGATAGCCTTGGCGTATTAATTCACTATTTGTTTTTTGCAGGCACTTTGACGTTACATTTTCTGCGAGTTCCTTTGCAAAAATGTGCCGCGCATATTTTTTATAACGTTCATCGGCTGAGTCAAATAAAATAATGCCGTACCCGCTGAACAGCTTTTGGAACCATCGTGCAAAAGCCGTATGAAAAGCTGTGCCCGGCTGATAACATGTTTTCAGGCCGGCAATAACGTCCTTTTTAAATTCCGTTTCGGGCAACATTTCGGCAAAAGAGTCGATCTTTTCGTTGATGCTTTCATCAAGGATGATCTGCGAAACCGGCATTCGATCATATTTTTCAGGGGGTTCGTAGCGAATATCGGCAAAATGATTTGACTTGTCGACAACACCGGCCCACTGTACTTCTGCAAAATCGTGATCTTCCGAAACAAGATAAAAGAGGGGAAGAACGGGCAAGTGCAAACGTTGTTCAAGCTCCCGAGCCAATTTTATTGTTGTCAGCGCTTTGTAAACCGTATACAGCGGCCCGGCGAACAACCCAACCTGCTGGCCGGTTGCGACGACCAGCGTGTTTTTATTTCGCAGTTGTTCGATATTTTGCAGCGTTTGTGCGCCACAATCGAATTTTTTGTTTTGTTCGATCAACAAGGCGATCAAATCATCTGAATGCGGCCGCGAAACGGTGTGGACTTTACCGGCCAATAATTTATATTCATACCAATTTCGAAAATCGGCAGCAAAAAACTTTTTTACGTTATTAAAGCGGGACAGATAATCGCGGGTTAATTGTGACAGTCCCGGGAGTTCTTTATTGGAAATTTCCATTTTTTTTACCAATCATTATGAGCCGCGGGGAATCAGGCGAATAGGCCTTCCCCGAATAATCTCCAAAAGTCGCAATACAATTCAGACCTGCTTCGGCAAACAAACTGCCCATTTCAACGACCCCGTAAGCACGCACCGATTCATGATATTCACGTTTACTCGTTGAATCGTGGATTGTTATTTTCTTTTCAAATCGTTCCGACCTTTGATTAAAAGATCGTTCCTGGGTGATCTGAAACCCTGACTTTTTTATATGATCTTTCGCTACCAGATTGAATAACGTATATTTGACGTTCAAATAATCCAATAAAAAAAGGCCGTCGGGTTTGAGGGACTGTGCTACATTTTGAAGAACGCGCTGATTTTCTTCTTCTTTTTCAAAATAACCAAAGCTGGTAAAAAAACTGACAACCGCATCAAACTTTTCCAGGGCCGGGATGTTGCGCATGTCCGCGCGAATACAATGAATGGGGAGCGTATTTTCAACAGCTAAATCGTGTGCCATTTTAATCAGTACTGGGGATAAATCGAGGCAGTAAACCTGTACATTTTTTCGTACCAGGGCAACGGCGTTTCTGCCATAGCCGCTGCCCAAATCCAGAACTTTTTGTCCGGGTTGAAGCTGTAATGCTTCGCAGGCAAAATCAACGAGACGGTTTGCCTCTTCAACGTTGCGGTGCGAATACACTTTTAAATAGTCTTCACCGAATGCTTTTTGATACCAATCCATAGAGTCCTTTTTGTTTTTTTAACACTGAATTTACTAAAAATGAAAAACATTTAAAAGGCTTTAGTGCGTTTTCACCTTGAAATAGACGCTTACGATTGGTACATTCTCAATCAGAAAATGAATTAAAAAAAGAAAGGCTGGATGCTATAGAATTCGACCTCATTATTTTCGATCTCGACGGTACATTGCTCGATACTGTCCCCGATGTGCACTCATCTATAAACATCACTTTAAAAACGATGGGCCTGCCCCTGGTTACCATGGCGCAGGCGAAAAAGGCCATTGGGCCGAGTCGTGATATTTTTGCGCGGATAATTTTAGGTGAAGATAATTTGTCTCGTACGGAGGAATTTTTCAGAATCTTTCGCCCGACCTACGAAAAAAACTGCTATCAAAAAACCAGGCCTTTTGCGGGGATAATGGAGGTATTGGAAGAATTAAAAAACATCAAGCTGGCGGTTGCATCCAATAAAATGCTTTCTATGACAAAAATAATTTTGCAGGAACTCGAACTGGAACATCATTTTGACATCATCGTCGGGCCGGAATTGGTGCAACATCCAAAACCTGCTGCGGACATGATCGATTATTCTTTGCAGAGACTGCGGGTGGCCTATGATCGCGCTATCCTCCTCGGCGACACGGACAACGATATTTTGGCAGCACGTGCTGCGGGGGTACAAAGTTGTTTTGCCGGCTGGGGATATGCGGCTACAAAAGACGCTTTGAAACGGGACAGCAATTTTTATGCACAAACACCGGGAGATTTTTTAACAATATTTCAAAAGAAGACAGGATGATTTTATGAACAAGGGAAAAACATATTTACCGACTTATGAAGGTTGTATTGTCTGTGGCCAAAAAGAAACAAACCCCAACACCATGAACCTGCGTTTTGAAGTGACGGATAAAGGCGTTCAGGTTCCGTTTACTCCGGGCAAAAGGCAGGAAGGATACAAAGATGTGGTTCATGGTGGGATTATCTGTTCTTTGCTGGATGAAACGATCGGCTGGGCGATTGCTGTTGA
>JAADGR010000507.1 GCA_013152225.1 Calditrichota bacterium | reverse complement strand
GTGCCAGCAGTTACGGTGTGCCGAGCGAGTGGGACAATGCGCTGTTCCCAATTTATGCACCCGTGCCGTTCTTCAATCCTGTTCCGGAAAACGTAATAGCTGTAAATGTTACGGATGGTGCTTCCACGGGAGGCATTGATTTTCAACTCCGCCCCGGGAGCTTTAACGATATTATTAATGATGTTCCGAAAAAAGAAATTTCAGTCCCGGAGCAATTTGTTGTGCAGCAAAATTATCCCAATCCGTTTAATCCCACTACGCGGATTACGTTCTCGCTGCCGCAAAGTTCATTCGTCAGCATTGATATTTTCGATGCATTAGGACGTCATGTCAGCTCTCTGGTAAACCAAAATACCCCGGCCGGACAGCACGATGTTTCGTGGAATGGCGTTGATGGGAATGGACGCTCAGTCTCCGCCGGACTCTATTTTGCCCGGGTGAAGGCCATGGGAGAGGTGAGGGTGATTAAAATGTTGTATGTGAAATGATTTCTGATGCTTGCACAAACAGTAAAAATTGATAAAAAAAGGCGCATTATTACCTGTGATAATTTGATTCATTACTGACAAACTCGTAAAAAGTCGAAAAACATGTCATCGCGAGGAGCGGAGCGACGAAGCGATCCTTAGGAAATTGTACCTTATAGTCGACATCCAGATTGCTTCGCTTCGCTCGCAATGACATTTTAGACCTTTTATGAATGATTCATTACTCAAAAGTCTTCCGATTTATGACTATTCTCTTTTAACAACTTTATCTCCCTCTGCATAAAACTCAACTTTTTGCCGATATTAAGCAAGTAGAGAAAGATTGCCGTCCAGATAAAAGCATACGCTATAAATAAATAAGTCAGATTGCTCATATATTGTTCCTTTCTATGAATGAATCTTATTTTTCAGCCGCTCAAACTCTGTTGCTACCATTCCCGTTTTATATCTTAAAAATAACAAAGTAGCAAACAAAACAGTAAACGCACCGAGACAAATCATTAAAGTCATCAGCATTTCCGGTGCGAGACCGCTGCCTTGTTTGCCGCCCATGACCGGGGCAGGGTGCAGTGTGCGCCACCAGCGGATGGACATGTAAACAATGGGAACATCCAGAAAACCAATGATGCCGAATACAGCGGCGAATCGCGCACCTCTTTCTTTGTCATGTACATAGCTGCGCAGCATCAGATAAGCGATATAAATGAGCCACAATATGAAGGACGTAGTTAGCCGGGCGTCCCAGGTCCAAAAGGTGTTCCATACCGGTTTTGCCCACATCGGCCCGGTGAGCAGGACGATGGTGATGAACAGCACGCCGATTTCTGCTGAACTCGCTGCCAGTATGTCCCACGATTCTTTCCCTGTGCGCAAAAAGGCAATGCTCGCAATACAGACGACAAAAAAGGCGAGAAACGAAACCCAGGCCGAGGGAACATGAAAATAAAATATTCTCTGCACATCGCCCATAGTACGTTCGGTTGGCGCATAGAGAAAAGCAAAATAGAGCGCCGTCAAAATGGCGACGTAGCTCAAAAGAATGGGAATCAGATATTTTTTATCCATAACAAGGGCCTTTATTCTTCAAGAACGTATTCATACAATAAAAAGCAAACCACCAGAAAAATAACATCGAAAATAATGAGAATGCGCATCCACGACCAGATTTGGGTGATGTCCCTGCCGGCCAGCAGGTAAGATGTGCTTTTTGAAGCTGCCAAAATAATTGGAATGGTGACCGGAAATAACAGGATCGGCAGCATAACTTCGCGCGATTTTGTGTTAGCCGAAATTGTGGAAAAAAGTGTGCCGACGCCGGCAAAACCGAGTGTCCCGAGAAAGAGTACCAGCAGCAACAGTGGTAATACACCGTGAAGGTCCAGGTCAAACAGCACAACCATAACCGGCAATGAAATGATTTCTACGATGGTGATAAAAATAATATTGCCGATCACTTTGGCAATATAAAGCAAACTGCGATCAACCGGGCAAAGCAGAATGCCCTGCATGTGGGCATTTTCGTGTTCCCTGGCAAACGATCGGCTCAGTCCGAGATTGCTGGCAAAAATGATGGCAATCCATAAAATCCCCGGCGCGGTGGTGCGAATCTGCTCGGAACCGGGATCAAAGATAAAATTAAAGACAGCTACGACGATGAGGGAGAACACGAGCATGGAAACAATGATTTCCTTGCTGCGCATTTCCAGAATCAAATCTTTTTGGATGATGGTCAGGATTTGTTTCAGGCCCGTCATTTCGATTTGTCCGCCAGTAAATTTTTAATGTGATCTGTTGTGATGGATGCAGTCGGATCGTCCGCGATAACACGGCCGTCTTTGATGATGATTAACCGATGTGAATTATTGACGGCATAGTCAATGTCATGCGTTGTCAGGAGCACGGTGCTGTCGTGGGCGATGAAATTATGCAGCAGGTCGTTCAGCATTTTATGCGCATTGACATCGAGGCCGGCAAAAGGCTCATCTAAAAGCAAAATGTCCGGGTGATGAAGAATGGCACGAGCCAGGGACAAACGCTGCTGCATACCGCGTGAAAATGTTCGCACAAGGTCGTATCGCCTCGTATGCAAATTTACCTGGTGTAACAGTTCATCGATGCGGTTCTGCAAATTTTGTACGCCATACATTTTTCCGTAAAAATGTAAATTCTCTTCGGCAGAGAGATCGCCGTATAAAAAGCTGAAATGACTCATCACCCCGATTTGACGGCGAACGGCTATCGGATCTTTGTCGATTGCATAGCCTGCGATTTGGACTGTCCCTTTGGTCGGGCGGGTTAATGTGGCGAGAATTCTTGTGAGCGTCGTTTTGCCCGCTCCATTCGCCCCAAGCAATGTTACAAATTGTCCCTTTTGAATTTGAAAAGTAACATCCTGCAGCGCTTGATTGGAAGCAAATGATTTGCTGATGTTTCGTACTTTTATCATTTTTTTGAGCGGGATTTCGTTTTAGCGGCAGCGTTTTTGAGATTCATTTCAATACCTACAAGTTCATCCATCAACAATTGCCTTTTATCTTTTGTTTCCTGCGAATCATCTTGTGCCGCTGCGAGGTCGAGCCTGGCGATCTCCAGGATGAGTTCTTTTTTCCTTTGTGCTGTTTTCGTGCGGTCAATTTTTTCAGTTGACGAAATTTTCTTTGTCTTGCGAACATATCCAATGACCAGGGCAAACCCAAGCAAAATAACTGTCAATATAATGATCCTGGTCGACGATTGTGCCTGTCCTCCTCCCGAGCGACGCAACGTGAAGCTGATTCTGGTTCCTTTGGCTATGTTGTCGAGACCGTAACGATGGTAGGTATTACCGCGTATTGAAAACGGCCCATCATCCGCAAGCTGTGCTGAAACCAGAGTAATGTTGGGATCACTGATAAAAAGATTAAACGTCCGCGAAGGATAATCGACCGTGAATGAAACGGGTATTGTATCTCCTCTCCAGGGGATTTCATAAGAATACGAGACCTGCTTGTTCCCCGGCAGTATAATCGTTTTGTCGAATATATATTGCCCGTGCTGAATGATCTCTCTCGACGATGTGGGGGTGAAATTAATGGCAGCTTGTGGTAACTCCAGGCGAAGCGTCGCGCCGCCGACATGCTGATTGTGGATAGCGTGTGTAATTGCTTTTCTGCCGGGATTGTTCAGAACCTGAGACTCCCGGAATCGAACTGTTTTGCCCATATTGTCGATAAAAATGTGATGCATAAGTATACTCAAATCTGCTGAAGAGTGGGTGGAATCATAAACGACAATGTCTTGTTGCAGCGGATTTGTGCCTGCTTTAAAATTCGTACCGTGGCTGTAATACCTCACCCCTTGATAATCCACGGCTGCGAACCAAGTCGAAAGTGAGTCGATGTTTTGCACAGTGAAGCGATAGTTGCCGGAGGACAGCGACCGTGTCTGTTGCAGTTCTGCCGGGTTGACATCAGTCTTTTTTATTTTTTGCAGGTGAACCTGAATCGACGCTACGGCAGAGCTATCACGCGTCCCATTGATGACACGACCGCGGATGATGTGTTCTGCCAAAGCAGAGTGCTGGCCAACGGCAAAAAGAGCGATCGTTAAAAATATTTGACACAGTTTTTTCATGAGTAAAAGTTTTTCCACAAAAAGATTAGCCTGAGAATGTTACAGTTGCGCCCCGCAATTTGAACAAAATTTATCTCCCTTTTCATATTTGTTGCCGCATTTCGGGCAACCCCGTTCCGTTGCAGGCTGCAATTTATTTTTTGCTTTGGTAATTGCCGCTTCGAGATCATTCAGAATATTCTTCGATCCGCCTGTTCCGGCAAATTCCTTTTCAGCCTTTTGAATCGCTGCCTCGCGTTCAGCGATGAGCATGTTGTAATCTTGTTCGGATAATTTTTCTGTCTGAAAATCAAATTCCAGATCGTGAATAGTTTCACGAATGAGTTGCTTTTGATGAAGCAAATTATCTGTCTTTTGGTCGACAACTTGCGTTTTTTTTGCAAACAGAGGTACGGCGACAAAGCCGCACACAGCAAGGATGAAAATGTATGAAATGATTTCTATCATTGATAGTTACACACTTTTTTTCCAGTTCGGCGTCATGGCTAACAGAGTTCCCAGGACCATGACAATCCCACCAATCCACATCCAGATCACCAGCGGGTTAATCAGGACACTGATTGTTGCCATTTGCGAAGTCTTGTTATAATTTGCCAGAATTACGTACAAATCTTCTTTTAGGGTGGAACGGATGCCGACTTCTGTGGCCGGCTGAAAGTTTGGATGATAGTGCTTTTCCGATTTAATGGTTCCGACAGGTTTCCCGGAGTTGAGAACCCGGAAATTCGCCGCATCAATTTGAAGATTGCCTTTGGTTGTCGTGCTGATTCCCTGATAAACGAGCTGGTATTTTCCCGCTTTGATCGTATCGCCTTTGTGAATCGTTTTTGTTTTTTCAATACGAAATGCTGAAGAACCGGTAATGCCCAGGAACAGAAAGAGAACGCCCAGATGAACGATATAACCGCCGTAACGCCTTTTATGCCGAAGAGTAACGTTTAAAATCGCCGAAAAGATAGAAATACGATCAGCGTTGCGCCTGACGGCTGCGCCGCGAAAGTATTCAATCACTGTTGTTGTAATGGCAAAGACTGAAACGGTCAGGGCGACCAGCGGGGTGAAATTTCGAATTCCAAAAAGAAGAAACAGGACAACAAAAATGGATGTAACGACGCCGGGGATCGCGAGATTCCGAAGCAGCTTCCTTGCGTCCGTCTTACCCCAGGCAAGCAGTGAGCAAACGCCGATGAGAAAAAAAATAGCAATTCCAATGGGCGTTGCCATGCGATTAAAGAACGCTGTACCAACGGTCATTTTATTGTCATATATTGCTTCGCTGATCGTCGGCATTATGGTGCCCAAAAAGACGCCGAGAGTAATGGCGATAAACAATACGTTGTTCAACATAAAACTGGATTCCCTCGAACTCCAGGAACCCATTCTTTTTTGATTCCGCAGCAGAGGAGCACGTTTGTAAAGCAGTAAAGCTGAGCTAATCAGAATTAAAGCCAGGAAGCCCAAAAACAGCGGCCCAAGTTGGGACACACCGAAAGCATGCACCGATGAAATGAGTCCGCTTCGGGTCACAAAAGTGCCGAAAATCGTCAAAGCGAAGGTGATGGCAATCAGGGAAATGTTCCAGATTTTAAGCATGCCCTTACGTTCCTGCACAATGATCGAGTGCAGAAATGCCGTTCCGGTCAGCCAGGGCAAGAGAGACGAGTTTTCCACCGGGTCCCATGCCCAGTAGCCGCCCCAACCTAATTCAACGTACGCCCATTGCATGCCCAGAATGTTGCCGATCGTGAGAAAGAGCCAGGCGAAAAGTGTCCAGCGCCGGATACTTTTGATCCACTGCTCATCGAGTTTCTTTGACAAAAGGGCCGAAAATGCAAAGGCGAACGGCACGGTAAATCCGACGAATCCCAAGTACAAAGACGGCGGGTGAAAAATCATTTCCGGGTTTTGCAGCAGGGGATTCAATCCCGTTCCATCAGCCGGAATAAAGGGTGTTTTTGCAAAAGGATTGGTTTTAAATGCTAAAAGATAGAGGAAGAAAAAAAGGGTAACGGTCATGACTGCCATGGTGTATGGAAGCAATTCCGAATTTTTGTTTTTATTTTGGGAAATAATGATGACGGAAAAAAGTGATAACAACCACGCCCAGAGAAGCATGGAACCCGCCTGCCCGGCCCAGAATGCCGCGCCGGTGTAAAACCAGGATAAGGAGCGGTTGGAATAATGCGCGACATATTCCACCTGGAAATTGCGGGTGTATAGTGCATACAAAAGGGCAATGGAGGAAAAAGTGATCAGAGCAAAACCTGCCCAAACAGCCCTGCTTGCACTGGCTATATACTTTGACTGGGGATTTTTCCCAAAAGCGAAAAAAAGAAGCGATGAGTATGCCGCAAATACCAGCGCAATATTTAAAGCAAGATAGCCCAAGTCAGTCACAAGAAAGTCCTGATGTTTTACCGTTACTATTAGGATGGACGCAGAATTTAATCATAAAGCAGAAGACTTGCAATAAAAAATGTGCAGACACATTAAATCGGCGGTTCATTGTGGCATTCGTAGCAACCCGTATTTTGCCATTCACCTCCGATATCAACGGGGTGTTTAAATGGGAGCGAATTTTGTGAACTGGCATACTGCATATCATTTGCAGGGCCCTGGGCAACGATGGAGTGACATGCGTCGCACTTGTTGGTGATAACCTCCCCGGATTGGCTGACATGTTTTCCATCATGACAGCGAAAACATCCCCGACTGGTCATGTGACCGATATGGTCTGGATACTCCGTCCATTGAACCTTCATTTCGGGAAAAATGTTTTTAGAAAAGGCCGCCTGGATGCCACGTATTGTTTGTTGTAGTGAATCTGCATTTTCCTTTGCTAAATCAGGATAGTTTTTAGAATAAAAGTTCTGCACATAATTTGCAATTCCCTGCCCGGCTTCCTCGGTGGTTTTATACCCCTGCAGACACGCTTCCATAGCAACTTGTTTTATTAAAGGAAAAACCGTTGAAACGCTCCCGGAGGCTATAGCAATATTGATAAATTTGGAAGGATCCCGGTAAATGTGACTTGGCCGGTTATGACAATCGATGCAATCCATAATGCGATGTTGTACGTTTTCATGATTTCCCTCTGACAGAGGTTCTTCTTTGTTTTCAAAAACAACGGAATCTCCACTGGAAATATTTTTCATAATAACTTTGGGAATCTGCATACGTTTTTCATCAGTGGTAATGTAATCGATTTGAATATCGCGGTTGATATGCCAGTGTATCCCGGATTTTTGTCCCAGAGCTGGGTTGCCGCCACCGGTATTCATGAGTATGTCAATTACCCAACGTGTATTGTCCTTGTTCGGCAAATAGTGAATTTCTTGTCTTTGCTGTTTGCCGTACGTTTTTTGCGGCCAATGGCATTCTTCACATGTTTCTCTTGCAGGACGAAGATTCTTAACCGGCGTTGGTATGGGACGCGGATACGTTTTTGCAATAGTTGCGTAGACCTGGTGCAAACCGCTCAACTTTGATTTTACATACCAGTTTGCACCTGCTCCAACATGACACTCTGCGCAGGAAACCCGGGCATGCGGGGAGTTTTGGTATGCCGTATATTCAGGAATCATGATGGCATGGCATGTCGTCCCGCAAAACTGCACCGATTCGGTAAAATGGTATCCCTGGTAACTTCCCATAGCAGATAGAAATAAGAACAAGACGGTGCCTGCTGAAAAAATCAAAGCGGCGTTGCGATGTTGAGGAATATTTAAATCGAGAACCGGGAACTCTTTTGTGAAGACCAATCCTGCTTTTTTATCAGTCCTGTATTTAATAATCATACCCACAGGGATAAGAACCAGACCACCAATGATGAAAACAGGGATAATGAGGAAAATAACAATTCCTTCATAAGCTGTTCCGCCGTGCGTAAGAGATGAGAGCGCGTAAAGAAAGATGAACATAAAAGTGGCAATTATTGCAATCGCGGCCCCGGCGTAGGACACAATGTTGTAAAACGAATGTGGTAAACGTATTTTCATTTTCATTGTTGTTGCTCTGATTTTAAGTAAAAGATTGCAGGAAAGAAATAACGCTATATTTAAGTAAAACTTTGCTAAAAAGCAAACATATAATTTTCGGGGTTGTACTTATGTCGGAAAATAAGGCACTATTTGTTGAGCATTAGCTGAGGCTGAAAGCTAAGAATCCTTCTTTGCTGTGGAATTAAAAAAAAGTTTTCAGTGAATTCACGCTATTCTTCTATTCGATCGAACCAATAACCAGGCTTGCGCTTTAAATGCATTACAGCAATGATATAAATGAGTTCATCTTCAATCGAAAAAATGATACCATAGGGAAATTTTTGAATCAGGCAACGCCTAAAATGATCTCGGATAATTGGGTAGATATCTGGAAAATCGGAAATGGATTTTGTTGATGATTCAACAGCACTCAGGAATCGTCGTCCAAGACCCTTCTGGCAATTCTCGTAGAACCGCACAGCTTCATCGAGTTCATCTTTTGCAAGCGGATCATAAACTATTTTTCCCATCCCATGTCTTTCCTGATGTCATCAAATACACGCGAAGCGGGGATGGGTTTTGTGCTGCCTTTTTGATATGCCTGATAACGGCGTTCTATTTCTTCAATCCAGGCTTCATCGACATCATCAAATGTATTTCTTTTCAAACTCTGAAATAATTTTTCAGCAAGCAACTCACGTTCATTTTCGTCCAGTTTAAAAGCCGCCTTT